>NZ_JBKVCZ010000248.1:0-3956 GCF_046966825.1 Hungatella sp.
GATCTCGTAATCAAACAGGGAAGGATGTTCCACGTCATCCAAATGGGTCAGCAATCGTAATAGATCGACCCGTCTAAATTAGAGATAAATTCCTGTACGCTTCCCGACGAGGAAAGTCTTATTAAATCAAGCTTTGAATGCTTCTCGAAAAAGTCCTGGAACACCGATAAGTCTATTTCAGGCTTCTGGTGGCCCAGCGCGTTGCGGAAGCATTTCTTCAGGATATCAATCTCGTAGTGCATGAAATACAAATCCAGGAATTTGCGCTGCGAAAGGTTTGCGAAACGATAGAGCTTTGCAAAATCCTGGTATTGAGACAGAATCAGACGCTGTTCGATGGCGCCGCGGTGCAGCTCGACTCCCTCCAGATTGGAAAAAATCATGCCGTAAGCGGGCAGCCGCCGTAAATATTCCACTGCGTCGGATACTGATTCAAGCGTGGACATCTCGCCAAACTGGCGGTCGGTGATCAGATGGCTCTCCATGGCCCGGACCTTGGTGGTGATGCCGCTGTAGGATAGCAGGCCTCCCATATGATCACTCCTTTGTCATTTTTTTAAATAGTTCCTCCACATATGACCTGTGATGTTCCTGATAACGTTGTTCCATTGCGCGAAGGACGTTCTGGGAATCGTTCCGCTGTTTTTCGAGACGTTCGTTCATCTCAATCTCCATTCTGGCCCGTAGTTCTTCAATCCGTTTATTCGTCTCGGCTTCCAGCTGAGCGTCAAAAGCTGCAGTCCGTTCTTCCATCTCTTTGGCAAATGCTTTCTTGCGTTCATTGGCATCCTCCATGATGGAGGTAGCAGCAGATTCGATCTCGGATATCTTTTCAATAACAGTATCCATATATTGCCCTCCTCTAATTATTATAAAACCCGTAAATGCACAAGTTTCAACTTATAATCATACTACAAATTTAAAAATTTTCCATAGTAATTTTAGAAATAGGACATTAAAAATTATGGAAATTCAATATTTTTTAACTTTCTTGATTAAAAATTATCAATTTCTTGCTTTTAAGGAAAAAAATGGTGCACAAAAATGGCGGCGAAAGAACTTTCTTAAAATATAAAAGACCGCGGTGCGGACAGTGCCGTCATATGACGTCTGTCCGCATCGCGGTTCTAAACATTCGTTTTTCGCGGAGTGATTGATCGTACCGTGAATCTGTGATTGGAATATTACTGGGCTGCAGTTGTCGCTTCTGTCTCGGCATCCGACTGCTGAGGCGCTTCCTCTGCGGCCAGATACTTACTGGATACATAGGCCTGCTTGCCCTCGAACATAATGACCGCCCAATCCTGATCATGGGCCTGGACGTATTCGACCACTGTCCCGGGAACCAGCGTTCCCAATACTGCGCCGGTCTGTGAAGGTTCTGCTCTGACGTTCAGTCTGGGGCTGGCCGTGGTCTTATAAATCTTCGGGGCTTCCGTCGATGGCTCCGGTTCTGTCGCCGGTTCCGGCGCTACCGTCGCTTCGGTGGTAACTTCCGGAGAAGTGGACGGAGCGCTAGTCTCCTTCTTATCATCCTTGCCGCCGAAAAGCTTGAAGAGGCCCATGGCCGCCAGAACGACAACGAGAATAATCAGAAAGATCACTGCCGGTCTCAGCAGATCGTAGGGATCAAATCCTTTTTTCTTTGAGCGACGCCTGCTCCGGTTTGCCGAGGACGGTCTCTGGCTGCTACGCTGACCGTTTCTCTGGGGAGACGAACTCCTCTGGCCGGTGCTTCTCTGAGCCGGCTGTGCAGATCTTGCCGCAGGGCGCTGCTGTGGCTTGGCGGGTGTGGTACTGCGGCGTCTGCCGCTATAGATATCTGCAAAGGCAGCAGCTTCCTGGGAAAGAAGCTGATACGCTTCATTCGCATCATAAGGGCTGTCATTACCATCATGAACAGCTTTGTTGCCGAGTACCCGAATTCTGTGATAGTGGTCTTTTGTGGCTTGGGATATCCAGTGGCCTTCAAACAGCTGGTCGATGCTGTCGGCCAGATCCCCATCTACAATCAAAGCCTTTTCTCCAAGGCAGTTTACCATAAATTCCAGTGCCTGGCGGGATTTGATCATGGCCAGATTATACTGCTTCTGGCCGATGAGACGTTCCGCCTCCCGGACACTTTGCTGGACCCTTGTCCAGTTGTTGTTGTCTGTAGTTCCCATATGCTTCCTCCTTTGCAAAAAACGATCGTATACCAATATACAGATATTATACTAGATTATCTGTAATTGTGCACCTATTATTTTGAAGTTTTTTATTTGTAAGAGAAAAGTAAAAAATAACCCAAAATCATAATAAATCCCCCTCAAAAGAGCCCGCACTTGCGTTCGAATCGTATTTTATGGTACAATCAGAACGAAAAAATTAAACAGATACTGGAGGATATGAATATGAGATTACGCCATATTCCAGGCTCGGAGGAAGAGATCGCAAACAGCCCTTACGTGGTTTCAAACCCGGAAGAGAAGAAGGGGCGCTGGAGCGAGGTCTTTGGTAATGATAATCCAATTGAAATAGAAGTAGGCATGGGAAAGGGACGGTTTATCATGGAACTGGCGTCCCAAAATCCCGGAATCAATTATGTTGGCATTGAGCGGTACTGCAGCGTCCTGCTGAGAGGAATTCAGAAACGCCAGGAGATGGAGCTTTCCAATATCTACTTTATGTGTGTCGATGCGAGAGAGCTTTCTGAGATTTTTGCTCCGGGCGAGGTAAAGAAGATTTATCTTAATTTTTCCGATCCATGGCCCAAGGACCGCCACTCGAAGAGGCGTCTGACATCGGAACCATTTATGGAAGTATATGATAAGATACTGGCCCCGGATGGTGTCGTGGAGTTTAAGACGGACAACCGCGGACTGTTTGACTATTCTCTGGAATCCGTGCCTGCGGCCGGATGGGAGATCAGAGAGTATACGTACGACTTACACCATTCCGACATGGCAGAGGGAAATATCATGACGGAATATGAGGAAAAGTTTTCTTCCATGGGGAACGCCATATTCAAGCTGGTTGCGGAACGGAAAAGGAAGTAACCGGGAAAAAGGGACTGGCACGCCGGAGACCGCCTGTCATATAATGGAGTTAACAGGATATGACAGGAGCGGTCCATATGGGAATGAAAGACAAGGTAACCGTAAAACTTCTCCAGGCGACAAGCGATAAGACGGAGCTCAACAAGAAGGCGCTGCAGTGGAAGAAATCCTTCGTGGAAGTGAACAAAACTCTCGGTACTTCCTCCCCTAAAAAGAAGAAAAATAAATAATTATGAAAGAGTTGTAAATTTTTTGTAAAAAAGGGGTTGACTTTTGTCAAACGCAGTTATATAATAACACACGTGTCACCGAGACAGGCACACAAAACTGAAGAGAAGCGCCTTTAGCTCAGTTGGTAGAGCAGTAGACTCTTAATCTATTTGTCCAGGGTTCGAGTCCCTGAAGGCGCACGAAAAAGTTCCGATTTTGCAGACTGAGAGTTGCGGGGTTGGGGCTTTTATTTCGATTTAAAGATAAATGCCGGCAGCGTTATGGAGAATTGCAAAACGTGCCGGCTGTTTTTATGCAATAGGATAGTTGTCCTGTTACAAAAAAGCCCTTCGGGCAGGAAGCGGGACTCTTATTTTCAAAAATCAGCTGCTTTCCCTCTCCACCAGCGATGCAGAGAATACCAGATGCTGCACGCTCGGTTTATTATCGGAAGGCGCTTCAATCTCATCGATGACCATATGTGTCGCTTTTTCGCCCATCTCGTGGGCGGGAATCTCCAGCGATGTCATGGTCGTCTCTAAGAGTCCGCCAATGGAGTGACCGGTTAGGCTTACCAGCCGGATCTGCTCCGGAACGCGGATTTTTCTGTCTTTTAAGGCACGGATCGCCGCCATCCCCTGAATATCCACGGCCGCCATGATGGCGTCCAGATCCGGATTCTGATTCAGAAGATCTTCTGTACACTGA
>NZ_JBKVCZ010000249.1:0-3773 GCF_046966825.1 Hungatella sp.
GCCAGAAGCTGATTCAACGTCTGCTCCCTCTCATCGTTGCCGCTGAAGCCGCCGCCGTCACGTTTCTTACCGATGGTATCGATCTCATCGATGAAGACGATACAGGGGGCCTTCTCGTTAGCCTGCTTAAACAGATCCCTTACCTTGGAAGCGCCCATGCCGACAAACATCTCTACGAATTCCGAACCGGAGATGGAGAAGAACGGCACGTGTGCCTCACCCGCCACGGCTCTGGCGAGAAGCGTCTTGCCGGTACCAGGAGGGCCAACCAGCAGCGCGCCCTTCGGAAGGCTGGCGCCGATATCCGCATATTTCTGCGGGTTATGGAGGAAATCCACGATTTCCTTCAGGGCATCCTTGGCCTCTTCCTGGCCCGCCACGTCGGCAAAGGTCTTGCCGGTCTCCGACTCCGCGTAAATCTTGGCATTGGATTTTCCAAAGGTCATGGCATTGCCGCCGCCCATACGCTTCTGCATCTGCTTCGCCATCATATTCCCAAGGAATACGAATATCAGAATCGGAAGAATCCAGGTTAAGAAAAATGACAGCAGCGGATTCACCGGCTCCACAATTGTCTTCTGGAAATTGATTTCTTTATGAGCCAGAAGCCGTTCGGTCAGCTGTTCATCCGGCCACGGGCCTGTCTTATACGTCGCGTATATCTCTTTTCCATTCCTGTCCTTCTCGCCTGTGTTCGCAATAAACTGGATTTCCGAGTCCGTTCTGGCGACATCCGTCACCTGCCCGGCGTCCACCTTCTCAAGGAACGTACTGTACGGCACCTCGATCACGGTTCTGGACTGTATCCACGGCACCATCAGCGCGTTGAACAGAATCATGACGATCATGACGATTAAATAGTAGTATATAAATGGTTTTCTTGGGCTTTTATTGTCGTCCTCATTTTTGATACCCATGCTTTTTCTCCTTTATCCGCCAGTTACTTATTAAGAACCTCTTCCACAAATGCTTCCGCATCCCGGAAATCCTGTTCATCGGGATGAAGCATTCCCTCCTCGTACGCGGCTATCATCGTCCGGATCTGGGCGGAATCGTTGATGGCCTGCATCTGTTTGTAACGGTCCAGTACCTGTGGCATCATCTTGCCGCCGCATAGAAAACAGCCCAGATACTCATTATCCTCAGGCACAAAGACGGACACCCGGTTCTCCACCTGTTTAAAATACTCACTGCTTCCGCCCATCCCGCAGGTCCCGAAGAGAGCCACCTTCTTGCCGTGCAGACCGGAAAGGAATTCCATCACACGGCTCCCGCAGGTGCCTCTGTCATTCCAGAAGCCCACGAAGTAGGTATCCGCCTCCTCGTCACGCAGCTCCTCCAGCCTCTGGATATCCTTCGAACGGCCCGGTAATGAATCGAATATTTTCATCGCTACTTTTTCTGTATTGCCTGTATTGCTTGTATAAACAACCAAATAATCCATGATCCTGCCTCCTCGCTATGAGCACTCACATTCCTCTAGTAATAAAATATACCTAAAATTCACATATATCAAGATCAAATCGGAAATGTTTATCTACTTTATGTTTTTTTAAGATTTTATTGTTTTTATTTTATATCTTTTCAGAATTTTTCTGTGAATTTACGCACTGTAGACAGGTTCCTTTTTCCACCGATGCTCTCGAAAGCGTGAGAATCAGTTTTCGCTTCCCCGGTTCCAGTCCCGGGAGATGGCCTCCGTCATGCCTTCCACCGTGAATCTGGCAGCTGTCACATCTGCCTTTCTTCCGTGCTCCTCCAGCTTTCTGGCCGTAATATCGCCGATACACACCACACGAATCCCGTCCAGAAGCGCGGTCACGTCTTCACCCGCATTTTCAAAGAAGGCGTCCACTCCGGAACCGCTGGCAAACGTTAAGTAATCCGCTTTTTTGAGGGATTCCGCCATTTCCTTCGCTCCCTTTCTCCGTTCTGCCACATCGTAAAGGACAATATCATCGTACACGATTCCGGCGCTGTCCAGAATCTCAACCAGTTCCGGCGAGCCTTTGAAGGACCTCGGGATCAGGAGGCGTTCCCCCTCCTTCACAACGCGCTTAAGCCCCTCGGCAAGGGCGGCCGCGCAGTACTCCTCCGGCGTGTAATCCGTCGTAAATCCGTACCGGAGCAGTTCCTTTGCCGTTCCCTTACCCACAGCGGCAAACTTCACATGGCCGAGCCTGCGGTTATCCCCTCCGCTCTCCAGAAGGCCGAGAAAGAACTCACGCACCGCATTGGCGCTGGTAAATACGATCCATCTGTAATCCGCCATTCTCTCATAGGCGGTCTTCATCGCCTCACCGGACCGGTGGGATTCCAGTTCCATGCTGAGGACACACTCTGTATAGGCTCCCGCCTCCTCCAGACTCTTTCTCAGCTTGGCTGCCAGCAGATCCGTTCCGGTCACCGCCACTCTGGCGCCTTCCAGAGGCTCGTGGTACGTGGAGGCGAAATCCAGCGCAGTCACTTCCCCCACAACGATGATGGCCGGGGTTCCAATCCCTTCCTCCGCCACCCGCTGTTCCATGGTGTCAAGCGTTCCGCGCACGACGCGCTGTCCCGGCAGCGTGCCCTTTTCGATGACCGCCGCTGGCGTGCTTCCCGGTTTTCCGTTCTCCATAAGCCCTTTTACGATCAGCGGAAGATGAGACAGCCCCATGAGAAAGATCAGAGTGCCCGAAAGCTTTGCAAACTCCGAGAAATCGAGAGGCAGCTTTCCCGCCTCCGTCATGGTATGGCCGGTCATGATATGAAAGCTCCTGCTGACGGCCCGGTGCGTCACCGGAATCCCCGCCGATGCCAGCGCGGCGACCGCCGATGTGACTCCGGATACCACCTCAAAAGGAATGCCTTCCCGGGAAACAGCCATCACCTCTTCCCCGCCGCGTCCAAAGACGAAGGGATCACCGCCCTTTAACCGGACCACGTTCTTTCCCTCCCTGGCCAGATCCACCAAAAGCTGATTGATCTCCTCCTGCTTCATGTAGTGGCAGCCTGCCTTTTTTCCCACGTATATCCTTTGGCTCTCCTCCGGAACCTCGTCTAAAAAGCGCTCGGACGCCAGATGGTCGTAAACCACCACATCACATTCCCGCAGCCTCTTTAACCCTTTTTCCGTAATCAGTCCCGGATCTCCAGGGCCTGCTCCGACCAGAAATACTTTACCCGTTTCCTTCATCTCTATCTCAGTCCTTTCGCCGCGCGTTCCGCAAGAAGATCCAGCTCCCCGGTCCCGCCTGTCAGATACACACGCTTCGTTTCTCCGTTCCGCCTGTTGATTCCAAATACTTCGATCTGTTCGTTCCTGATTCTGGAGTACACGCCGATCGGTTCGTGACAGCCCGCCTCCAGCAGCTTTAAGATCTTCCGTTCCAGTATGAGGCACGTCTTCGCCTCCTCGTCCTGGATGCGCACCGCCAGCTCGCAGGTCCTGTCCTCGATCCGCCCCTCCACGGCCAGAATTCCCTGTCCTCCGGCCGGAATAAACATCTCACAGTCAAAGTAATGAAAATCATACATCCCATTTGTCTCAAAATACTCCTCCAGACCGTCAGCCGGAGGATTTACCATCTTCATGCGTTTCAGGCCTGCAGCGGCCAGAATAATCGCGTCATAGAGGCCTTCATCCATCTTTCTGATCCTCGTCTGGATATTTCCCCGGATATCTTCGCACCGCACAACTGAACCGGGCCACAGCTTCTTTCCCAGCGCCTCGATCTGAAGCCTCCGTCGTAAGCTGGAGGTGCCGATAACAATCTCCTTTTTCGCGCTTA
>NZ_JBKVCZ010000250.1:0-3745 GCF_046966825.1 Hungatella sp.
TGACATACAGGATACTGCCTTTTTCCTCGGCGGTATCCCATTTTTTTGAAAAATCGTAACCGTATTCCCTGGCAGCATCCAGGACCAGGTTTCTGGTCTTTTCGCTGATGCCAGGTTTGCGGTTTAATACCATGGAAACCGTGGCTGCCGATATATTTAACTTCTGAGCCAGCTCCTTCGCTGAAATTGACATACTTGGCCCTCCTCTGACACAAATATCAAACGCATAAATACTGCTTAAAAATAAAAAAGTACTGTTTACTTAATCATACAGGAATTAGTTAAATTCGTCAATAGATTATTCCTATATAATTTAAAGAAAATTAAGTTAAATTCAATTGACATTTCAAATGAGATTTAATATAATTAAGTTAATAATAAAGATAGAATTTAATATAATTCAATTGCGATTTAAAAGGAGGAAACGTATGTTATCACTGAAACTGGGGTTTGCGCCTACACGAAGAAGCATATTCAGCGCTCCGGATGCGTTAAAGTTTGCCGGGTTAACGAAGAAACGTCTG
Source organism: Hungatella sp. (assembly GCF_046966825.1). Classification (NCBI taxonomy): domain Bacteria; kingdom Bacillati; phylum Bacillota; class Clostridia; order Lachnospirales; family Lachnospiraceae; genus Hungatella; species Hungatella sp. The sequence continues at coordinate 525 of NZ_JBKVCZ010000250.1, forward strand.
GAAGAGCTGGGAGTAGAGTTTGTCGGTCTCGACGGGATCAATGAAGAGGGACTGCTATACGATGACGGCGATCTCGACGCCATTGTGAAACGTTTTGAGGAGGCAGGTGTTGACGGACTGTTTCTTCCTCACTGTAATTTCGGAACAGAATACGTCTGTGCAAGGCTTGCAAAGCGTTTGAATGTTCCGGTTCTCTTATGGGGACCAAGGGATGAGAGGCCGGATGAGAATGGAATCCGTTTAAGGGACAGCCAGTGCGGTTTATTTGCTACCGGAAAAGTCCTGCGCAGATTCGGGGTGCCGTTTACCTATTTAACAAACTGCCGTCTGGAGGATCCGGAATTCGAGGGCGGAATTCGTAACTTCCTGGCGGTCTGCAACGTGGTGAAGGTATTCCGCCATACGAGAATTCTTCAGATCGGGCCGAGGCCCTTTGATTTCTGGTCCACCATGTGCAACGAAGGGGAACTGCTGGAGAAATTTCAGATTCAGTTATCCCCGATTCCGATTCCGGAGCTGACCGCCGAGATGAAGCGGGCGAAGGAGGAGGGCGTGGAGGTGCAGGCCGTGATGGATTACTGCAGAACCGGCATGTGCGTCAAGATCAGGGACGGGGAACTGGAAAATGTAGCCGCCCTCAAGGTAGCGATGAAACGCCTGACCGAAAAGTACGGCTGCAACGCGGTCGCAATCCAGTGCTGGAACGCGCTTCAGAGCGAGATCGGAATCATGCCCTGCGCGGCCAATTCCTTATTAAATGAAGAAGGAATTCCCGTTGTCTGTGAGACCGATATTCATGGAGCGATCACCGCGGTGATGGCGGAAGCGGCGGGGATGGACGAGGCGAGAACCTTCTTTGCGGACTGGACGGTGCGCCATCCGGACAACGAAAACGGGGAGCTGCTTCAGCACTGCGGCCCGTGGCCGATTTCCGTGGCGAAGGAAAAGCCAACCATCGGCTACCCTCTGGCCTTCGACTATCCGGGGGCAGTGGAGGCCGAAGCGAAGCACGGTGAGATGACACTTTGCCGCTTCGACGGCGACAACGGAGAGTATTCCCTGCTTCTCGGAAATGCCAGAGGCATCGAGGGACCATATACGAAAGGCACGTATGTGTGGGTGGAGGTAGAGGATTTAAAACGCCTCGAGAACAAGCTGGTCTGCGGCCCATATATCCATCACTGTGTAGGAATCCACAAAGACGTAGTGCCGGTTTTATATGAGGCTTGCAAATACATAGGAGTCACCCCGGATTTATATGATCCCATCGAGGAAGAGGTAAAAGCAGCGATCTACAGTCCGTCCGGCAGGTGAAAGGGGTAAGTAAATCAGAGCGAATTGCAGCATATCAGAACAAGGGGTAAATGGAATGAATGAAAATCTAAAGGCGCTGTCCTACGCGCTTCGTAAAAATGTACTGGACATGGTATACAGGGCAAAAACCGGCCATATCGGCGGAGATTTCAGCGTCATGGAAATCCTGGTAAGCCTGTACCTGAAGGAAATGAACATCAGCCCGGAAAACCAGGATGATCCTGACCGGGATTACTTCGTGATGAGCAAGGGCCATTCCGTGGAGGCCTACTATTCGGTTCTGGCGGCGAAGGGATTTCTGGATATCGATGACGTCATCCGGAATTTTTCCACATTCGGTTCAAAGTATATCGGCCATCCCAACAACAAGCTTCCGGGCATCGAGATGAATTCCGGTTCCCTGGGACACGGCCTGCCTGTGTGCGTGGGCATCGCAAAAGCGTGTCAGATGGACGGCCGGCCGAGCCGCGTCTACACGGTTATGGGAGACGGAGAGCTGGCGGAAGGTTCCGTCTGGGAAGGCGTCATGGCAGCTTCCCAGTACCGTCTGGATAACTTGTGCGCCGTGGTCGACAGAAACCGGCTTCAGATCTCCGGCTCCACGGAGGAGGTCATGCACCACGACGATCTTGCGGCCCGTTTCGCGGCATTTGGCTGGAACGTCTTAAGTGTGGCAGGCAATGAGATCGACGCCCTTCTGGACGCATTTGAAGCAGCGAGGGAGACAAAGGGATGCCCTACCGTAGTGATCGCCAATACCACGAAGGGATGCGGTGTCTCTTTCATGGAAAACAGTGCCGGGTGGCATCACAAGGTGCCGGATGCCAAACAGTATCAGGCGGCTGTAAAAGAGTTGAGTGAGCGGGAGTTACGGTCGCTCAGCGCGCATAACAAGGAGGCTTAGTGCTATGAATAAAATACCAAACCGACAGGTAATCTGTGACGTGCTGATGGAGCATGCGAAGACCGACCGGGACATCGTTGTGCTGTGCAGTGATTCCAGGGGAAGCGCCTCCATGACGCCATTTACGGAAGGCTATCCGGAACAGTTTGTGGAGACCGGAATTGCGGAGCAGGATTTAGTCAGCATTTCCGCAGGCATGGCCAGGGCAGGGAAAAAACCGTATGCCGCATCTCCGGCCTGCTTCTTAAGCACCAGAAGCTATGAACAGGCTAAGGTGGATGTGGCCTACTCCAACACCAATGTGAAGCTGATCGGAATCAGCGGAGGAATCAGCTACGGAGCATTGGGAATGAGCCACCATTCGGCCCAGGATTTTGCGGCCATGTGCGCGATCCCAAATATGAGAGTCTATGTGCCCAGCGACCGCCATCAGACGAGAAAACTGATGGAGTCTCTGGTATCGGATGAGAAGCCGGCCTATATCCGCGTGGGAAGAAATCCGGTGGAAGATATATACGAGGAAGACCGTGTTCCATTTGAGATGGACCGCGCAACTGTGATCAGCGAGGGAACCGATCTGGCGATCATTGCGTGCGGGGAGATGGTCCGGCCCGCCATGCAGGCGGCGGAACTGTTAAAGGAAAGAGGAATATCCGCCGCGGTTCTCGACATGTACTGCTTAAAACCCCTTGATGAAAAAGCGGTGATCACCGCGGCAGAGGGCGTGAAGGCGGTAATCACAGTGGAGGAGCATGCACCGTTCGGCGGCCTGGGCGCCATGGTCAGCCAGGTGCTGGCCAAAAACTGTCCGAGAAAAATGGATATCCTCGCGCTGCCGGATGCCCCGGTGATTACGGGAACCTCGAAGGAAGTATTTGACTATTACGGCCTGAACGCAGAAGGTATTGCGAAAAAGGCGATGGAGCTGTTGGCATCAATTACCCATGTCTAATGCCCGATGAAGAGGGGCAGGCCCAGGCACGGGCTTGTAACTCAACTACAC
>NZ_JBKVCZ010000251.1:0-3739 GCF_046966825.1 Hungatella sp.
CCGTGGTTCCCGGCAGTGCATTCTTAAGCACCTCCAGATCTGAGATATCCTCCAGAATATCGCCGTAGTCCTTTAAATCCTGGAAACCGCCGACGGAAAAGATGGTTGGCGGATCGGACTGCATCTTTGCCTTTAAGGAGGCAGCGAAGTCGTTGCCGGTTACTGCTTCCAGATTGATCTTCACAGCCGGATGGGACTCCTCGTAAGCCGCGATCGCCTTTTTGTAACCCTCGTTTGCTTCAATCTTACTCTGGTAAATCGTAATCTCTGTTTTTGCCGATTTGCTGCCCCCTGCGCCGCATCCGGAAAGAAGTGATGCCGCCATTACTGCTGCCAGACCGAGTGCCGCTGTTCTTTTTGCCTTCATAAAAATATCCTCCTTGTTATAAGCGCCCAGTGACCTTCTTGTAGTCACTTGTGTGCGATACATGTCATCTCCACTCAGCGTGCCCCGTTACCCTGGGTATCATGAGATGATCCACGAATCTGGTGAAGTGATTTTTTCGAATATGGAACTGTTCCATATTTTCCTATTTTTAAAGTTCCACAATGTGTGGAACTGTTCCATGTGCTTAATATACAACTTATGAAGTATTTTTTCAAGTACTTTTTTACATTTTTCCTACAATCATCATTTTTACTAAATTTGAGCAGTCATTTTGTTGCACATTTACAAAAAAGGCCTCATACTCTATATTTTACTTGTACCGGCCGCCCCAGCCTGTATTGAAAAACCGCGCCTGCTTCCGGAAACTTCCGTTTCCCGGCCAGACGCGGTTCAAATCAGATTTTCACTGATCACCTTCTATATCGTATCCCCCTCTTTATAGCTCACAGGCACGTAGACCGCATCGTTCGCCAGCGGCTGCCCATTAATCAGCTTTACCAGTACCTGGACAGCCTCCTTTGCAATAAGAGCCACGTCCTGCTGGATCGATGCAATCGTCCTGTAATTGAAGTCAGTAATATATGTCCCATCGTATGCTATGATTTTAAGCTGCTGCGGCACTTGGATATTCAGCTCCCTTGCAGTCTTTAAAAATGACGACGCACAGAGGTCATTGGCCATAATTCCGTCCAGATCCGGGTATTCCGCCAGAATCTCTCTGGTCCGCTGAATGCTTCTGGGGTAGTGGATGACATCATCCCACAGGAACTCCTCCGTGATGACCTCCGCTCCCGCCTCCTGCATCTTCCTGATGAAATTCAATCCGCCGCGGGAGGACGCCACGGTCTTCGCCTGCGGATCGATTAAATTCAGCACCTTCTTACAGCCCTTCTCCAGCATCTTATCCGCCGCGATTAAGCCGCCCTGTGTGTGATCCGAGGTCACCAGGGGGATTCCCGGGATAATCCGGTCCAGGGACAGAATTGGTTTCTGAATCTGCTCATAATATTTATCCGGAAGAAAGGCCGCTCCGACAATCATCCCGTCGAACAGGTTTCGTTCCAGCGTATCTAAGTACTGCCGTTCAATATCCTTCTTGCCGGACGTATTGCACAGCATCATGTTATATCCGTATTTGTTCAGCTCCAGCTCCAGAAAACTCCACAGTGACGAAAAGTAAGGATGCACGATCTCAGGCGCCATGACTCCGATGATTCCTGTCTTCTGCTGATACAGATTCCGTATCCACTGATTCGGCACATAGTCCAGTTCATCCACGGCCTCCCTGATCTTTTCCTTTGTCTCTTCTGCCACATAACCGCTCCCGTTTAGTGCGCGGGAGACTGTACTGGGAGCCACCCGGGCAAGTCTGGCCACCTCTCTGATACTTGCCATTTTCCCACTCCTTTTGTCTCTGTCATTTTTGTTTCTGTCATCTTTGTTTCTGTCACTTTTGTCTCTGACAGCGATTTCCGGCTCAGGCATCATCATGCTGCCGGCCTCTTCTGTATTATCATACCATTTATGGAACTGTTTCACAATACGGATACGTAACAAAATCCAAAGGGGATTTTTAGCTATTTTTCAGTATTTCCTCCGAACTAATGGCTGAAAAATTCTACGGTTCCCTTCCTGTCAGCCCAAATTCTTCCTTCATTTTCCCGAATCTCTCCTTTTCATGCTTCATGACCTCAAACAGGGGATTGTACAGGCAGTGCTGCATGACATCCGCATCCTTTAACACTTCGTCAAACGGTGCGTGGGTTATCTCCTTGCTGCTGTGATGATAGATTGCACTGCAGATTACATCAATCTCCCCAGCCTCAAAGCACTTCATGGAATTCAGTAAATCCCTGGCCATGGCCGATCCCTTATGCGCATGATCCCTGGGATCCATCGTCGCATACGTATGAATATCATGAAGCATCCCGGCAGCCGCCGCCAGCTCGGCGTTCTCATTTCTCTTTAAGGCAATCAGCACGCAGGCCTGGGAGACCCCGTACAGATGCATATACCCGCATCTTCTTTCACCGGCATCGGCGATGTTTAAAAGGACAGCGTCAACGGCTTCCCGCACTTTCTCAATTCGATTCATGGATTTTCCTCCTTAACATGTTGACACCATTCTAGCATATATCAATTGACTTTACCACCGCGGCACATTTCTGGCCCAAATACTTTGAACCGTATACCAGCGGCGTAGTCCGGCGAATTGATGAGTGTGCACTTGGAGCCATCTCATAGCTTAACCAGAAAAAATACAGGAGAAACGCAGCCGCTCAGCCGCATTTCCCCTGTCTCTACAGTTCTTCAATCTCTTCCAGAAACTTCTTAAACTCTTCCTTCGCTTCATCAATAAGACCCGTATCATACGAGGACAGTGCCTTCTCATACTTATGAAGCGCCGCCTCCACATACAGCCGTTTTTCTCCGATGCTTTCCTCGTAGATCCGTTCACCGCGCAGCAGCAGATACTTGTTTTCCTCCCGGTCTCTCGGGTGGATCTTCAAGTAGGACAGCGTCTCGAACCGCTCCTTAATCTCCTCATCCGTCATATCCACATCGCTGCCCTTAAATACCTCCTTCACCTGCTTCTGGCTGGAGACCACCTTCACCTCCACTTCCAGAATCGAGTTGATATCGTAGGTGTACGTCACGTCCACAGCCTCCTCACCGGCCCGGCCGGCAGGAACATCGATCATCAGCTCTCCCAGCGACAGGTTATTGGCCGCAAAGCGGCTCTCCCCCTGAAGCACATTGACGCGTATCTTCGTCTGGTTGTCGCTGGCGGTATAGAGCCGTTCCGTACGGCTGGCCGGGATCACCGTATTCCGGTCGATGATCGGGCAGAACACGCCGTTTTCAAACACGCCCTTCTCCCATTCCCGCACCACCTCGGTTCCCAGGGTAAACGGGCACACGTCCGTCAGGATCACCTCTTTGATGGATTCCCTCCGCTCCTTCATGGCGCCCTGAATCGCTGCGCCCAGAGCCACGGCCTCGTCGGGATTTACATTGGTGTCTGGCAGCATCTTAAACAACCGGCTCACAAACCGGCGGATAACCGGACTCTTGGTGGCGCCGCCCACCAGCACCACCTTGTCGATATCAGAGAGCCGGATATGGGCGTCTGATAAGCTTCGTTTTACCGGCTTCCGTATCCGCTCCAGAAGGTCTTCACACGCCTCCTCGTATCGGGAGAGCTCCACAGTAAATTCCATGATCTCCTCCCCGATCTTACAGCGCATCGAGGAGCTCCTGGCATCAGTAAATCCGATCTTGCACAGCTCCGCCTGCTTATGGATATGGCGAATCGTCTTCTCATCCAGGGACAGGCGGTCAAGCTCCCGG
>NZ_JBKVCZ010000252.1:0-3698 GCF_046966825.1 Hungatella sp.
GGTCGGCCTCGTGTTCCGGAGCATGCTCCATCCAACCACCGGCTTCTTAAACAATTTTCTGAGGGGAATCGGGCTTGACGGGCTGGCTAAAAACTGGCTGACCGATCTAAGTCTGGTGTTCCCGACGGTCATGACCGTGGATACCTGGAAGGGCATGGGTTACATCATGGTTGTCGTCATCGCCGGGCTGATGTCCATCTCGCCGGAGTACTACGAGGCGGCCAGCATCGACGGCGCCAATTTCTTCCAGAAGCTGCGGAATATCACGCTGCCCTTATTAAAGCCGGTTCTTGTCAATGTAACGGTTTTAAATGTTACATACGGCCTGCGCGTATTCGATATGATCTATTCCCTGACAAACGGAGGCCCGGGAAACGCTACAGGCGTAATCAATACAGCTGTTTACAAGGAATTCTCCAAGGGAGATTTAGCCATGGGCACCACGCTGTCCAGCGTCCTGTTTTTCTTTGTGCTGGCGCTGCTTTACTTTATCATCAAATCCATGGAAAATAAGGAGGTGGAAGCATGATGGGAAGAACCGGCAGAACTATCGGCCGTGTGGCCGGAAACCTGATCTCAATCGTAATCAGCCTGATCGTCATTATCCCGCTGGTGGTGCTGTTCTTAAATTCCTTTAAGACCTCGGCCGAGGCCAACCGGATGACACTGTCACTCCCGACGAAATGGGTATTTGAAAACTATGCTACCGTAATCGAACAGGGCAAGCTTGTGTCCTCCTTCTTCAACGGACTCCTCTATGCGGCCGGCAGCGTAATCATCGTAGTCGGACTGGTTGCGGCAGCAGCCTTCGTCATATCCAGAAACCAGAAGGGCGTCAACCGTTTTCTATATTACTTTATCATCTCCGGCATCGCCATGCCGATCAACAATGTAGCTTTGATGAAGGTCATGCAGGCGTTTCATCTGGTCAACACCAGAATCGGCATCATTCTCTTATATGCCGCGATCAACATACCGCTGAGCCTGTTTCTGGCTTACGGCTTTGTGGCGACGATTCCGCGTGAGATCGACGAGGCGGCGGTCATCGACGGATGCAAGCCATGGCAGCTCTTCTTAAAGGTGATCGCGCCGCTGTTGAAACCGATTGTTTCCACACTGTTTGTGCTGGATTTCATGGCGGTATGGAACGATTTCACCATGCCGCTGTATTACTTAAACAATTCCAGAAAATGGCCTATGACGCTTGCCGTCTATAACTTCTTCGGGGCCTTCCAGAATTCCTGGAATCTGGTGGCGGCGGATATCATGCTGACGCTGGCACCCGTGCTGCTGGTCTTTATTCTGGGGCAGAAATACATAGTGGGCGGTGTGTCGGCCGGATCTGTCAAAGGTTAAAACAGAGCCGTTAAAAGACGGCTGAAAAAAATAAGCCTGCAAGGAGGAGGAACGAATGACAATGCAGAAGATCTGGGATCTGATCCGGGAAATGACCCTGGAAGAAAAGATCGGGATGATTCATGGACAGGGGATTTTCCATACGAAAGGTGTGGAGCGCCTCGGAATCCCGCCGCTCTGGATGTCGGACGGCCCCATGGGGGTCAGAAAGGAACTGCAGGACGACAACTGGGCGCCTAAGGGGACGACGGATGATTACGTGTCCTACCTGCCCAGTAATACGGCCATCGCCTGCACCTGGAACCGGGAGCGGGCGGCAGACATGGGATGCGTGCTGGGGCAGGAGGCCAGGGGACGTGGAAAGGACGTGATCCTGGCTCCGGGAATCAATCTGATTCGTTCCCCACTCTGCGGCAGAAATTTTGAGTACATGAGTGAGGATCCCCATCTGATCTCGGAAATGGCAGTTCCGCTTATCCGGGGCATTGAGGAGCAGGATACGGCGGCCTGTGTGAAGCATTTTGCCTTAAACAATCAGGAGACACGCAGGCTCGATGTGGAGGCTGCCGTGGACGAGCGGGCGCTCAGAGAGCTCTATCTCCCCGGCTTCGAGGCCGCGGTGAAAGAGGGAAAGACGAAGACGCTGATGGGAGCCTACAACCGGTTCCGCGGAGAACACTGCTGCCATAACCATTACCTGCTGCAGGACATTCTCCGCGGGGAATGGGGCTTTGACGGCGTGGTCATATCCGATTGGGGAGGCGTCCACGACACGATGCAGGCCGCGGAAAACGGACTGGACATCGAGATGTCGGTGACCAGTGATTTTGATCAGTACTGCATGGCGGACCCGCTGGCGGAAAAGGTCCGATCCGGAGAGGTCCCCGAGGCGCTGCTGGACGAGAAGGTTAAGAATATCCTGGTTCTCATGGACCGGCTCCATATGCTGGACGGCGTCAGAAAGAGAGGCTCCTATAACACGAGGGATCATCAGGAGGCAATCCTCAAATGTGCCGAAGAGGCGATTGTGCTGTTAAAGAATGAAGGCGGGATTCTTCCGCTGAAGCCAGTGAAACGCCTGGCGGTAATCGGGGAAAATGCAGGGAAAATGCATTCCAGCGGCGGCGGCAGCGCGGCGATCAAGGCGCTTTACGAGCTTACACCGCTTATGGGACTTAAGATGGAGCTGGGCGGAGCGGTCAGCGTAGAGTATGCTCCAGGCTACCAGAGCGACGGTGAAAAATCGGCGGAACAGGAAAACTGGCAGGCGGAGAGCCTGGAGGAACGGGCCTATAAGGCGTCATATAAGGGAGACGGAAGCGATGCGGCGGAGAAACGCCGCAGAGAACTCATAAGGGAAGCCGCAGCCCTGGCAGAATCCTGTGAAAACGCCGTTTTGTTTATCGGGCTGAATCACGAGTTCGATCTGGAGGGATGCGACCGGCCGGATATGAAGCTTCCTTACGGACAGGAGGAACTGATCTCCGCTGTCCTGGATGCCAATGAGAATACGGTCATCGCAGTCACGGCCGGTTCTCCGGTGGACATGGAGGTCTTTGCCGACCGGGCGAAGGCCATTGTATACAGCAGCTACAACGGAATGGAAGGCGGCCTGGCCATGGCAGAGGTCCTTCTCGGCAGGGTGAATCCTTCCGGCAGGCTTCCATTTACCATCCCGAAGCGGCTGGAGGACTGCCCGGCCCATTCCATCGGAGAGTTTCCGGGCGGCGATATCGTTGCCTATCGGGAAAGCGTCTACGTTGGCTACCGGTATTACGAGACGGAGCGAAAAGCGGTCCGCTACTGCTTTGGTCACGGATTGTCCTATACGGAGTTTTCCTATGGGGATTTAAAGCTGGAGCGGCGGGAAGACGGCTTCTATGGTACTGTGACAGTGAGAAACTGCGGCTCTGTGGCTGGAGCGGAGGTCGTGGAGATTTACGTCGGTGCAGCCGGAAAGACTGTCAAACGGCCGGCCAGGGAGCTTAAGGGATTTGTGAAAGTCCGCCTTCAGCCGGGCGAGGAGCGCGCTGTGGATTTCCGGCTTCCATGGAAAGCATTTTCTTACTACAATGAGGAGAAAATGGCGTTCGAAGTGCCGGAGGATGAGTATTCGGTCTGCGTGGGGCGGTCCGTTGGTGACGTGCGGCTTGTTCAGACCGTTGAAATTAAAGAAAACGATGCATTAGGAGGAAAATGTCGGTCAATTACCCATGTCTAATGCCCGATGAAGCGGGGCAGGCCCAGGCACGGGCTTGTAACTCAACTACACGTAGTACGACATGTGATTCATGTCTCCTACCTCAAACGTTGGCTACAATAGGCTGATTGACGGCAGCCCG
>NZ_JBKVCZ010000253.1:0-3607 GCF_046966825.1 Hungatella sp.
TTTCCCTCCCTGCCGCCCGCTCTCCCTTTTCCGGCCAGGCTGTGAAAAAGTCCGCGTATTCTCATCTACAAAACCTGTGTGATTTTTGCATCTTATTCTGTCACAAGTTGATCCAGTGATTTAAATGTATATCCCATCTCTTCCCATTTGGTCAGTAGTTCATCAAGAATCTGGGCGTTGGTGCTGGAGGTGCTGTGAAGGAGTATGACGGCGCCGGGGTGGATGCGTCCCAAAAGTTTTTTGAAGGCTTCCTCTTTGGACGGCTGTTTATCCTGGTACCAGTCTACATAGGCGAGGCTCCAGAAAAATGTGCTGTATCCCATGTCTTTTGCCATCTGCAAATTGGTTTCACTATACTTTCCCTGGGGCGGACGATAGTATTTTTTCATGGTCTGTCCGGTGGTCTCAGTAAACAGCTTCTCTAAATCTCCCAGCTCTTTCTCAAACGCTTCCTTAGATGATATTTTTGACATATCGGGGTGGTGGTACGTGTGATTGCCTACAGTATGGCCTTCCGCTACCATTCGCTTTACGAGATCCGGTGCGGTCTCTATGTAGTTTCCAACCACAAAAAAGGTGGCCGGTGCATTGTGCTTCTTTAACGCGTCCAGAATCGCAGGGGTGTTGCCGTTCTCATAGCCTGCGTCAAACGTTAAATAGAGCACTTTTTCTGGTGTGTTTTCTGCATAGTATGCGTTGAATTTCTTTAGGTAATCGGCGGTAGCATTGGCCACCGGGGGCTGCCCCTCCTGCTGGAAGCTTAAGCCCCAGTTCCCGTCAGCCGCCGTTTCTACCGCCTGTTTACCATCCGTCATCATGGCGCCGAATCGGCCGGCCATAAAGGCCAGGGCAAATAAAAGCAGCACCTTTACCAGACGGAAGAGTTGTTTTTTCTTATCCATAGCATCACCTGAGTCCGTTTGGTTTAATATATTGGGGAATGGTCTGTCTCTATTCGCTTTTTAAGGTTTTATTTCTGCGGCGTGAAATGGGTGTTGACAGATGTGTGATGGGATGATATAGTGTATATATAAACTATATACAATAATCACAATGAATGCGGGATAGGGATAACAGATTTGGAGGCGGTGCAGTGAATATCATCATCAGCAATTCCAGCGGTAAACCAATATATGAGCAGATCACATCTCAGATAAAGAATTTGATTATCAGCGGCCATCTGCAGGCGGGGGACGCCCTGCCCAGTATGAGAACTCTGGCTAAGGATCTGCGGATCAGCGTTATTACGACGAAGAGGGCGTATAACGATCTGGAGCAGGAAGGGTTTATAGAGACGATAACCGGAAAAGGCAGCTTCGTGGCGGCAAGAAACACGGAGGTGATACGGGAAGGAAACTTAAGGATCGCGGAAGAGTATTTGACGAAGGCCGTGGACATTGCCAGGAGAAGCGGTATTTCCTGTGAAGAACTGTGCGATGTATTAAAGATGCTCTATGACGGAGAGTGAGGGAATAACTATGGAGTATGCAGTCAGAATAAAAAATTTAAGCAAGCAGTATCCGGATTTTTCATTAAATAACATCAGCCTGGATATTCCCAAGGGAAGCATAATGGGGCTGATTGGGGAAAATGGATCCGGAAAATCCACGACAATCAAGGCCATGCTGGATATTGTGAAGCGTGACACAGGTGAAGTCGAGATTCTGGGCATGGATATCAGGGAGCGGGAGCAGGACATTAAAGAGGAGATCGGCGCGGTCTTCAGTGAAAGCCAGTTCCATGATTTTCTCAACGCCGTTCAGATATCGGGAATTATGAAAAGAATCTATAAAAATTGGGATGAGGAGCTGTTTTCCTCCTATCTTTCCAGGTTTGCTCTTCCGGAGAAGAAAAAGGTTAAGGAATATTCAAGAGGAATGACCATGAAGCTGGCGATCGCGGCCGCACTGAGCCATCATCCGAAGCTTTTGATTCTGGATGAGGCGACCAGCGGATTAGACCCGGTGGCGCGGGATGAGATTCTCGATCTCTTCTTTGAGTTTATTGAGGATGGAGAGCATTCCGTGCTGATTGCCTCCCACATAACGAGTGACCTCGACAAGGTTGCGGATTATATTACGATGATCCACAATGGAAGCATCCTGTTCTCTGAGGAGAAAGATCAGCTTCTGGAGGATATGGGAATTCTGCGATGCGGGGAAGAAGCGTTCGCAGGGCTGTCCGGTGTCCGTATCGTGGGAGTAAGGAGGAATCCTTATGGAGTGGAAGCACTGATTCATGGGAGAGATATTGTGAAAAAAAGATATCCGGAGCTTGTGGTGGACCGGACGAACATCGAGGAAATCATGCTGTATTCCGTGAGGAGGGATCGAAAATGACAGGATTACTGATCAAAGATTTGTATATCATGCGCCAGAGTATAAAGTCAATGCTGTTTATCCTTGTGGTGTGGTCAGTCGTTTTTCTGGGAGGTAAAAAGACGGGAATGTTTCTGATTCCCATGTTTATCATGATAGCTGGAATGAATGTACTGAATCTGTTTGCCTACGACAGGCAGACAAAGTGGGAGACGTATGCTCTGACTATGCCGATTCCGCGCTGGAAGATGGTACTGGAGAAGTATCTTTACTCGGTCTGTATTGCTGCTTTCTTTGGTATTATAGCAGTGGCGGCTGTGGCCGCCGCGACAGCCATAAAAGGCATGGGAATGGGACCGGAATTTCTGTTTGAGCTGCTGATTAACTGGCTGACCGGCGTTGTCCTGGCATTCTTTTATAATTCGATCTCCATCCCGCTCACGTATTGGCTGGGTGTGGAGAAGGCCAGAATGATTCCCAGCGTTTTAATTGGAGTGGCAGTCTTTTTGATCGTAGCGCTTGCGTCGGCGTATGGGGATGATATTGCTGTAAGTGACAGCACAGTGACTACCGTCATCATCGCGGGAGCTCTGGGTACTGTTGTGATGATGGTGCTTTCGTACTTCATCAGTGTGTCAGTCTATAATAAAAAGGAGTTTTGATCTGTCTCCATCCCCATATGGTTCCTGTTTTCGGAACCATGAAAATCACTGCCGGCAGTCGTAAACAGTCCATATTCAGCGGCGAGTCCGTTTAAAAAGCTTTTTTCAGAGTCGGAGAACGCGGGATATTCGGTTTCTATGCCGTTGATTCCCAGGAGTGCCAGCTCCTTCAGCATGATGGACACCTCCTGTGCATGGAGGGACTGTTTTTGAAAATGGTGGTAGCAGTTATAAGGATGGGCCCAGACGGCTTTTCCTCCCGCATGGTGGATGGCTGCGATGCCGTCTTCCACAGTGATATTGGCCTCTGTCAGGGCTTTCGCATAGGAAGCGACCAGTTCCGCGGTCTCCTCGCTGACCGCAGGGTAAGCTGCCCTGACGTGAGCCATGACATCTCGAAGCTGAAGGACATTTCCACAGCTCATGGGGACATCCGGTATACGAATCGGATATCCTGACGCGGTTACAGCCTCTGCCAGTTCCTGGTAGACGGCTTCCGTCCGCTCTTTCCGGGCGGAGAGCAGCGCGCACAGCACCGGATCGGTCTCATCGAACCCGTAACCAAGCAGGTGAATGGACTGGGAAGTGGGGAGACTTCCCCAGAGATGTTCCGCACACGTAATTTCC
>NZ_JBKVCZ010000254.1:0-3570 GCF_046966825.1 Hungatella sp.
ATTACATACTGGTTAATGCCATAAATCCGGGTATTGACCGTATTCGGCTTATAATGCTCCATCAGCCATACCTTATACGCCTGCAGGTATTCCACCGTCACATCCTGGTACAGGGAGTGGTAATGGCGCACCGATGTCAGATAGGAGTCAATGGTATTTTCCGCGGAACCGCGTTTCTGGAGGAAATCACGGAAATACTCTAAGTTTGCCTGGAATTCGCAGGTATTATTCATCATTTTTGTCATTCCTTTCGCTTCGCTCAAGGCACAAACAAGTTATGAAAAAATGTTGTACCTCTCCACTATTTGATTTATAATCCCTGTAGGGAATAGCAATACACTACAGAGCACGGAAGGAGGAGTGGCGAATTTATTCCGACCCCGTATCATTATATGTGCCGTCATCCTTTCAAGCACAAACAAGTGGGACTTTGAGCCCGGACTCTTATCATTGGTAATAAACCATGTTTATTCAGTCACAGGATGACAGTCACTGTTGCTATTCCTTTTTATAAGGTGGTGATACTTATGATGAAGTTAAAATACCCCATCTGCTGTGGGCTTGACGTCCACAAAAATGTTATCGTTGCAACCATCGTAATCACTAACAGGGACGGAGTATCCGAATACAGGCAAAAATCCTTTTCAACCATCAACTCGGATATTCAAAAGTTTCACAACTGGCTTATCGAGAATAATTGTTATCACGTTTGTATGGAATCCACAGGAAAGTATTGGATTCCTATTTTTAATTATCTCGAAAAGGACATAGAGGTCTGCCTTACACATCCCAAATATGTCAAAGCTATCAAAGGCAAGAAAACGGACAAAAAGGATTCAAAATGGATTGCCGACCTCTACAAATTTGACCTTGTCAGATGTTCCTTTATCCCTCCCAAGGATTTCCGCCAGCTCCGGGAACTTGCCAGATACCGCTTTAAGCTGGTCTGCATGAAATCCTCTGAGAAGAACCGCATCCAGAACTGTATGACCGTTTCCAATGTCGGCATTGCCAGCGTGCTTTCTGACCCTTTCGGCAAAACAGCAACCGAAATCATGTCTTATCTGCTGGAGCATACCGCTGATTCCATTGACGAAAAGGCTGTCCGAAAACTGATAAAAAAAGGGGCCAAAGCCAAGTCTGATGAAATCATCGAAGCAATCAGAGGCTGCAACATTGAAACAGACCAGGCAAAAAAACTGGAACTGGCCCTTGGCCATCTGGAATATCTTGACGGTATGATTACCCAGACCGAAGTGGAACTCTATGTCCGTATCAAACCTTATTATGAGTTTGTGGAATTTGTCAGCACCATGCCCGGCATGACAGAGTTAAGTTCCACCATTGTTCTCGCAGAAACAGGCGTTGACATGAACATTTTTGATGATGCCAAACACCTCTGTTCCTGGTGTGGACTTTCTCCTTCCAACAATGAATCCGCAGGTAAGAAAAAATCTGTCCGAATTGCCAAAGCAGGCGCTTACTTGAAACCGATGATGGTACAGTGTGCCCTTGCCGCAATCAAAAACAAAAAGCAGCCTTATTTTGCAATCAAATATGGGCGAATCAAAAAGCGTCGTGGCCATAAGAAAGCAATCATTGCCATCGCAAGAATGATGATGGTCTGTATTTACCATATGGTCTCGGAAAAGAAACCTTTTACCCCTGCTGACTATGAGGAATTGATGAAGCCTCAAAACCATGTAGAGCGTGTTGTTCTGAATGAAAACAATGTTTTTGCCTATCTTGAAAGTCTTGGTTACGATAGTTCTAAGTTAGTGAAGCGCAACGATAACTAATCTTTATTCTATTGTCAAACAATCGCAAAATCAGGGGTTTTATGAACCCTTATATAAGTGCGCCCAAAAATCCACTTTATTTTTCACTCTTTGTCCTTCTATGGAATCCATGTCATTTTCCCTCCTTCCCAATCACCAGTCAACCACCTTATTAATGATCCGGTACTGCTCGCTGCTGCTGCGCCTCAGGTATATCCTGGTGGTCTCGATGCTTTCATGCCCCAGAAGGTCGGAAAGCAGGGTGATGTCGCCGCATTTTTCAATAAAATTCTTGGCAAACCTGTGCCTGAAGCTGTGGGGATACATGACCTCCGGGTCCAGATGGTAGCGGGCCGCAAACACCTTGAACTGGGCCCTTATGCCTGATGGGGAAAGGGGTGAACCGAAACGGTTCAGGAACAGGTGCCCGCTTTTGCGCCCGATGTGCAGGAACCATTGTTTGAATTCCCGGCCCAGCTGGCTGGGGACATAGATGCGCCTCATCTTGTTGCCCTTGGAATAAATATCCTTATGCCCCCTGTCAATGTCCTCAATCTGAAATGTAATCAGCTCGCTGACCCGCACCCCGGTTGCCGTTATCAGGCGCACAATGAAATAGTAGGTGAACTCCTCGTTTCAACCAGCTTCCGTTTCAGATATTCATAGTCGGCCTGGCTGATGATTTTGTCCAGATACGTCTTCTGCTGTATCTTAATCATGGTAATGGGAGTAATGGATGCCTGCCGGTATTCCATGAAACAATTAAGGGCGCGGATCCGCAGGTTCACGGTCTGGGGCTTATAATGCTCCAGGAGATAGACCTTGTAAAGCTGCAGGTTGCGCGGGGTGAGCTGCGGATAAAGATGGTAGAACTGTTCCACCGCATAGCGGTACACACAGATTGTATTCGGCGATTTGTTGTGCGCGGCCAGATACTTCTCAAACAGGTCCAGCGCATGGTTCGGCTGTAGTTTCGGTGTAGCTGTCATGTTTTAATCCTCCTCTTTAGTGGTTAAATTTTCCATTTTCAATAGTAATTTATATCTTCGGAAAATGTAAGAGGTGGGGGGATGGGTTGCAGATGAAAAGAAGGCGGATATTTTCCATTTGCCTCCGTCATGGCAGGGGACAGCAAAAAAGAACGCCTTTCTGTGTCGCCACAGCCAGCGTTCTTTTTTGTTTTTTTTGCATGGCCCGAGGCCAGCGTGGGAATGGTAGGTATATAAAAAGAAAATGTTATTAGGGGCCGGACGAATTGCTCGTCCGGTATGATATGAAAGCTTTGTGATTTCAAGTAATCACTTGAAACAAAGCCCTGTCCACCTCTCGGTGAACTTGATATAATCATAGCACACTGTGACAAAAATATGTCCGCATCATAAAAAACCTAAAGAAAATAAAACCCTTTGAAACTTTACAATATTGTATATAATAGAAGCAATGCTATAAAAGCAAAACAGAACAAGCAGCCAGATTTTAGGAGTAATAGAAGCAGCCGTTCCGGGAAAACAGGTTCCATAAGCCTGCGTGCCGGCATGGACAGCGAGGAGGAATTATCTATATGTTTTCGATGATGTCCAATGATATTGGAATTGATTTAGGGACAGCCAGCATCCTTGTATATATTAAGGGCAAGGGTGTCGTATTAAAGGAACCGTCCGTTGTGGCCATTGACCGTGACACCAACAAGATCATGGCAATCGGCGAAGAGGCACGTCTCATGATTGGACGTACCCCGGGCAACATTGTTGCCGTGCGCCCTCTGCGCCAGGGCGTTATTTCAGATTATACC
>NZ_JBKVCZ010000255.1:0-3567 GCF_046966825.1 Hungatella sp.
CGCCGATTCCTTCCTTATCCTTCTTTAGCACGATTTCGCTGGCATAGCCCAGCATGGCGAAGAATACGCGGCTGTGCTCGAAGATATCCAGGATTTCGCTGTTCTCTGATACAACGTATACCTTTGCCTTCTTGCTCGGCGGAACGTTCATGGAAGTCCGGACATTCCGGATGCCTCTTACCGCTTCCTTGATGGTCTCTACCGCATGCTCTTCCTCGGCAAAGTTCCATTCCTCCTTATATTCCGGCCATGCGGATACCATGATGGAACATTCCGCCGAACGACCGTGAGGGGGAGTCTCCTCTTCTTCCTCGTCCTGAAGATTGCAGAAGATTTCCTCGGTGAGGAACGGCATATACGGATGAAGCAGCTTCAGGGAATTGATCAGCACGGTCTTTAAGGTCCAGATGGCTGCTGCCTTTGTGGTATCCTCTTCGTTCCAGAGTCTCGGCTTTACCATCTCGATATACCAGTCGCAGAATTCCTCCCAGATAAAATCGTAAACCTTCTGGAGGGCGATTCCCAGTTCATACTTGTCTAAATTGTCTGTCACCTCGCGGGCCAGGGTATTGGCCTTGGAAAGAATCCATTTATCCGCCATGGTCAGATCAGACAGCTCCGCCTGGCTGTCAGGCGCCTTCTCGATATTCATCATCATGAAGCGGGAAGCGTTCCATACCTTGTTGGCGAAGTTGCGGCTGGCTTCCACTCTCTCCCAGTAGAAACGCATATCGTTTCCAGGGGCATTGCCGGTAATGAGTGTCATACGCAGGGCGTCCGCGCCGTACTTGTCAATGACTTCCAGCGGATCGATGCCGTTGCCTAAGGACTTGCTCATCTTGCGGCCCTCAGAATCTCTGATCAGTCCATGGATCAGCACGGTGTGGAACGGCAGCTCTCCGGTCTGTTCGATGCCCGAGAACACCATACGGATCACCCAGAAGAAAATAATATCGTATCCTGTCACCAGCACGTCTGTCGGGTAGAAATACTTTAAGTCCTCTGTCTCGTTCGGCCATCCGAGTGTAGAGAACGGCCACAGAGCAGAAGAAAACCAGGTGTCGAGCGTATCTTCATCCTGAGTAAGGTGAGTACATCCGCATTTCGGGCACTTCTCCGGTCTTTCCTTGCTTACAACAATCTCTCCGCATTCGTCGCAGTAATAGGCCGGAATCCTGTGGCCCCACCACAGCTGTCTGGAAATACACCAGTCGCGGATGCTCTCCAGCCAGTGCAGATACGTCTTATCGAAACGCTCCGGCACAAATTTCAGTTTTCCGTTCTTCAACGCCTCGATCGCCGGCTTTGCCATCTCTTCCATGCGTACAAACCACTGCTGCTTTACCATCGGTTCTACCGTGGTCTTACAGCGGTCGTGAGTACCTACGGCGTGGGTATGGGGAACCACCTTTACGAGAAGGCCCAGTTCCTTCAAATCCTCTACGATGGCTTTTCTGGCCTCGTAACGCTCCATTCCATCGTACTTGCTGCCAGGCAGACTGATGGTCGCGTCGTCGTTCATAATCGTAAGCTCCGGAAGGTTGTGGCGTTTGCCCACCTCGAAGTCGTTAGGGTCATGGGCCGGTGTAATCTTTACACATCCGGTACCGAATTCTTTGTCTACGTAGGAGTCGGCAATCACCGGGATAGTGCGTCCCGTGAGAGGCAGCTTAAGCATCTTTCCAACGAGATGGGTGTAGCGCTCATCCTCCGGATTGACTGCTACAGCCGTATCGCCGAGAAGCGTCTCCGGTCTCGTGGTTGCAATCTCCACAAAGGAACCTTCCTCTCCCGCTACCGGATAGTTGATATGCCAGAAAAATCCGTCCTGGTCCACATGCTCCACCTCTGCGTCCGATATGGAGGTCTGGCATACGGGGCACCAGTTGATGATTCTGGATCCCTTGTAAATATAGCCTTTCTCATACAGACGGATAAATACTTCCTGCACCGCTTCCGAACAGCCCTCGTCCATGGTAAAACGTTCTCTGTCCCAGTCTGCGGAGGAGCCCATCTTATGAAGCTGGTTGATAATGCGTCCGCCGTATTCCTTCCTCCAGTCCCAGCATTTCTCCAGGAATCCGTCACGGCCCAGGTCCTCCTTATCGATGCCCTGCTTCTTTAAGCTCTCGATTACCTTGACCTCTGTGGCGATCGCCGCGTGATCCGTACCCGGCTGCCAGAGCGCCTCGTATCCCTGCATCCGTTTGTAGCGGATTAGAATGTCCTGCATGGTGTTGTCCAGCGCGTGGCCCATATGAAGCTGGCCGGTGATATTTGGCGGAGGCATCACAATGGTAAATGGTTTCTTATCCGGATTGGGCTCTGCGTGGAAATACTTCTTGTCCAGCCATTTCTGGTATATCTTGCCCTCAATTTCGGCAGGATTATAATTTTTTTCTAGTTCTTTCATGGTATTCTCCTTATCTGTTTTCTTTCTTATTTTTCTAAGGCTGTCTGCCCTGTTTCATGAAGCTTTGAAACTCTTCGAAATCTCCTTTTTGAAAAGCATCTTTCTTTACCATAATGCCTATGGTTTTTTCTATGACAATGACGTACAGGCCGCTAGACTCTTTCACCCTGGAAATCTGGCTGTAATAATATGTTTTCGCCGCTTCACCGTCATTTGCACACTCAATTCTGTCCGGATAAAACAATATGGTCTTTCCCATTCCGGTATGGCTCAGTTCATAGACTCTGTAGTTTTTTTTTGCCAGCCTGGAGCTGTAAAACACGCTGAGCAGGAGGAACAGCACTCCCAGGACAATCAGCAGAAGCTTAAACACAATATGGACCGGGAATAGCAGCCCCCAGACCAGATACACGACTCCAAGTACGATATGGACGGTTCGCCTCGAAGCTGCCATGCATTTCGTGTATTCCTGAAGCAGCTCCGGCGTGACCTGGTATGAATTTTCAAATAATGGGGCGTCGTTTCTGCCCGAGACCTCATATCTTTCCGGAAAGCTATGCCTCCCCTGCTTCATAAACTCCCGGAACTCTTCGTAGGTCCCTTTTTGAAAGGAATCCTTCTTTACGATAATACCGGTTTCATTTTTTACGACAATGGAATACAGGCTGCCGGACTCCTTCTCTCTGGTTATATGCCTATAGTAAAAGGTCTTTTCCTCCCCGCCGTCATTCACACATTCCATTCTGTCCGGATAAAACGATATTGTTTTATCCAGTCCGGCGTGGCTCATTTCATATCTCCTGTAATTCTTCTTCGCAAGCCAGGCACTGTAAAACACGCTGCAAAGGATCGCTGTCACTCCCAGAACAGGCAGCAGAACTCTCAGCGCTGCATGAGAGGTAAACAGAATTCCCCAGATGAAACACAGGATTCCGAGTACAAGCAGAACCTTTCGCCTCGGGGCTGTCATACAGTTCGTATACTCCCGCAGCAGCTCGGGTGACATCTGGTATGTATTGATAAACAAAGGTTCCACGGCGATTCTCCTTTCCATTTACTTGTCTGTTTTAAAAACACAATGCTTCAAAAAGCAGCACTCACGCGCCGGACTCACGCGCCGGAGCGCGGTCGCTTCAGCGGCCATACTTCCTTAG
>NZ_JBKVCZ010000256.1:0-3492 GCF_046966825.1 Hungatella sp.
GTCTGCTCATGATCATCATCGTAATCGGCGGTATTATCTCCGGTATTTTTACGGCGACAGAGGGAAGTGTAGTTGCGGTGGTATACAGCCTGATCCTGTCCCTGTTCTTCTATAAGTCCATTAAGATTTCAGAGCTGCCGAAGATATTCTTAGACAGCGCGGAGATGACGGGTATCATCATCTTCTTAATCGGTGTCTCCAGCATCATGAGCTGGGTCATGGCCTTTACCGGGATTCCAACGGCCGTTTCAGAGGCCATGTTAAGCATCAGCGATAACCGTTACGTCATTCTCTTTATCATCAATATCCTTCTGCTGATTATCGGTACATTCATGGATATGACGCCGGCCTGTCTGATCTTCACGCCGATCTTCCTTCCGATCTGCCAGAAGCTGGGTATGAATACCGTACATTTCGGCATCATGATGATCTTTAACTTATGTATCGGAACCATCACGCCTCCGGTCGGTACGACCCTGTTCGTAGGTGTAAAGGTGGGTAAGACGAAGATTGAAAATGTCATTAAACCGCTTCTTCTTTACTTTGCGGCCATTTTCATCGTCCTTCTGCTGGTCAGCTACGTGCCGATTCTGTCGCTGTGGCTGCCGGGATTACTGGGTTATGTATAACAAAAATGTATTATTTTTAAAAATTTGAAAAAAGTACTTGATTATTTTGGATAAATATAGTAATATAATTGTATGAATTGGACAACCAATTCGTACAATTATATGCTGTATAGCAATGCAGAAGTGGCGGAATTGGCAGACGCGCACGGTTCAGGTCCGTGTGGTAGCAATACCGTGAGGGTTCAAGTCCCTTCTTCTGCACGAGAGATGCGCAGAACAGAAGCGGCGGTATCGTAAATGATACCGCCGCTTCTGTTCTGTGAGCCTTCAGGCCGCTGACTCTGTTTCCCGTTATCCGAAAAAAGAGGTGTATCAATGGTTTACTTCGTCAGTTTATCATAACAGTCTGCCTTGCACCGGTCGAAATCCAGGCGCGCGGTTATTACGGAATAGAGGTCACCGCACAAAGCTGAGATATCGATGGTACTGGTGGAGTTGACTGCTTCGATATAGTCGGATGGAATGGAAGAAGCGCCGTTCAGCGCTGCCGCCAGCTGGCCGCCCATTGCCGCAGTCCCGTCGCAGTCCCGTCCGAATGCGGCGCAGAAGGAAACCGTATCGCTGTAATTTCCATTGCAGGCCTTAAAGATCGCGCAGGCCGCGGGTATCATCTCCAATGGAAATAAGAAGTTGTAGGGCGGAAATGTAACCAGGTATTTTGCATACAGTTCTTCGATGACCGCCTCGGGATCCATGACGCGGGCGGCATAGTCCAGAATCTGATCCATACGCTTCACGTAGGAGTTCTGAAGGAAATCGACGCCCTGCTCACAGAAGTGGCCGGGCAGACTCCAGTAAGCGTCCCTGACGGCTCCGACAATGCTGTCAACCGTAGCGTCCGGCCGTAAGGCCACGGCGACACCCGCGGCCATGGGACCGCCATCCAGTGCGGCTTCACGGGGATCAAAGGGATTGATCAAACCGCCGACGCCATCCCAGCCGGTGCAGATCTCGTAGAGCGCAGAGAAAAAATGGCGGCTGGTAGATATCCTGTTCAGAGCTTCAAAATGGAACATCGCAGTGGCCCACTCCCGCTCCAAATCATCCGCCGGTCTGGTAACTGCCAGATTCTGTACGTACTCGGTCAAAAACTGCGCAAATTCCAGAGAAGTAATCCGCCGTCCGTAATGAACGACAGCCCTGGCGCAGAGCAGCAAGTAGCGCGTGTCATCCGAATAGGAGCCCGGACGGACGTCGTGTGAGCCGAAGGGATCGGCATAACGGCCGGCCTCCAGCTGCGCGGTATCTCCATGATTGATGCTCTGCTCGTAATGCGGCTGTCCGCCCAGAAGGCGCGGAGCAACAGGGAGCATCCGGCGGACCTCCCCATACTGTTTCCGGATATTCCTGTAATGCATCTCCTCAACAGGGACTCCCAACGCATCACCAACGGCAAATCCCATCACCGCTCCGTAGACCTTGTCATATAATTTTGTTTCTGTCATGATTCTTTCCTCCTGTTTTTCCATGTTTTTGTATGCTTCTTCACTTTCATGCAAAACACTTAAAACAAAGAGTCCGAAAGGTTGCCCTTAATATAACAGTATTTTGTCCGTTCGTCAAGACGGCTTTTTCTGCCGGTACTCTTTCGGAGACATGCTGTAATACGTCTTGAACGCCTTGCTGAAGTAATTGGTATCCGTATACCCCACGCGGTCAGAGATCTCCTGAATCTTCATGGACGAGGTGACCAGCAGTTCACCGGCTCTCTGCATGCGGAACGAGAGTAAGTATTCATAAATCCCATATCCGTATTTTTCCTTAAACTGTTTTGACAAGTATTCCTTGGTCAGATGGTATTTTTCTGAAAAGAACGTCAGGGTAATCTCTCTGGCGTAATTCACCTCGATATAAGTCTTAATTTCCTGCAGAATTTCCGAGACAGTCAGCTGTGTGGAACCCTCGGCTCTAAAACTCAGCTCCCTGAAAAGAGAACAGAAGTAATCCGTGAATGACCGGATTCCGGTAATCGCCGCCTCTTCTTCTGCCTCGATGGAGGAGGGCAGGATCTCCTGATACTTTTCGATGAAATTTTCCTGTGAAAAGTTCTGCATGATTATGAGCAGCTCCATCGCATTGTGCTTCAGCGCCTCGGCGGTTACGAGGGACTTTCCGCGCTGGGTCTCAAAATACTGATCCAGAAGGCTGCGGAAATACTTTTCATCCCACTTGCCGAGGGCACGGCGCAGCAGTTCCCGGCTGGAAGACAGGGAGACGGGGATTCGGGAAGCGTACATCTCAAAATCCGCAGATACAATAGGAGCAGCCGCATATAAGTTCATACGGGAGGTGATGAGAGCGGCCGTTCTGGAGGATTCCTTCAGCGCGGCCACGGAGGCCGGTGCGAAACTGCCGATTCCGGTGAGCGTCACCACCCCGGTGCGCCGGTAGAATGCTTCCATGGCCTGTCCCATGTGGTCTGCGGCGTACAGGGAAAGCGCGCCGGGAGACAGGCTTGCCGAATGATGGCCTCCTGCGGTAAAGATTCCGGCGATCAGGAGCCATGGCTGATCCAGCCGGAGCATGTATTCCTCGCCGGCCGCCCCGTGGTCTGCAAGAAGGGAGGACAGAAGCCGAATGTTTTCGCTGTCCCAGGAAAAGTCCTCCGGCACCGGCTTCCCTGTGCGGATGGAGGCGATGGCACAGTGCGATCCGCCGCTGTCTCTGGAACAGAAGAGATTGATTAAATCCCCCAGCGGATTGGCTCTTGTGAGCTCCAGCTCATCGTTCAGCTGTTTCACGGCATTTTCCAGACAGTGGTTCAGTTCCGTTTCCGACACCGGTTTCAACAGATAGTCCATGATCTGAAACCGGATTGCCTTCTTTGCATATTCGAAATCGTTAAAACCGCTGATGATGATGT
>NZ_JBKVCZ010000257.1:0-3480 GCF_046966825.1 Hungatella sp.
GAAATACCTGGCTGAGAGCGAAGCATTCGAAAAACAGATAATGGACCCGACCGTACCGGGTGTGGTTTACATCTGGAATGCCGTGGAGACGGCCAGCCGTGAGCTGCTTCCTGTCATCGAGGCATTTGAAGAAAAGCATGCGGGCAGCGTGAAGGTGACGAAGGCGGATATCTATAAGTCTACAGGCATCGCCAGCCGTCTGGGCATCAGCGGAGCACCGGCAGTGGCATTTATAAAAGACGGAAAGCTTACGGGAGTGCTGACAGAAGGGATTACAGAAGAGGCGCTTGAGGCGGGGATTCGGTAAGCCTGGCGTGCGGTAAATCAAGAAATGGCGGTATTTATGGCCGCTGCAGAGACAGATGGAAGTCTGTTTTTGCAGCGGCCTGTTTTTAGTTTAAGGGAAAGTTCGTCCTATGAAACAAAAACCCTCCGGGGGACCGCGTGCCCCACTTGACGGACTTTCTGTTCTGTGAATACGATATCAAATCAATCAGAGATACTTTTCTTAAACTGCTTCGTAAACGTAATAAAGTTCTGCGCAGCTGTCGACAGCTTTTTCCCTTTCAAATAACACAAATCAACATTACACATATAAGCCGGTTCAAGATCGATAACAGAGATATTGGGATTATCAAAGGTCAGCGCCGGTTTTTTCATTAAAAAGCATATTCCCATGTTATGGGAGGCCAGTTCGACCAGGTTCTCCGTCCGGTGGACGCTGAAGCTGATATTCGGTTTAAAACCGGAGGCGGTGCAGGCATCATTGATGAAATCATACATAAAAGTATGTTCTTTAAACATAAGAATATTTTCTTTCTCCAATTCCTTCATCTGAACGGTAGTCCTTGAAGCCAGCGGGTGACTCTTCGAGCAGGCAATAGCCAGGCGGTCTGTGGTGAAGGGGACTGTTACAATATTTCTGATATCTGTTTTATCCGTATAGCGCAGAAACGCGAAATCATACTGCCCGTTTATCAGGTTCTGATAAACCGTATAGGGGCTTCCCCCGTCCACATCGAGATGGTAATTGGGATACTTCCGCTGGAATTTCACGAAGATATCCGAAATCCGGTAAGCCACAATATTGGTTACAGAGCCGATCGAGATCGTGTACTGCGTTTCCCTGGTATAGGAGCTTAAGGCCATCTGATATTCCCGTTCGATCTGCAGCGTCTGCTGGGCATAGGGCAGAAGAAGTCTTCCGCATTCGTTTAACCGTACACTTCTGGACGTGCGGTCAAACAAAATCGTCCCCAATTCCGCTTCCAGTTTTTGAATATGCTTAGTCAGGGTGGACTGGGTAGTATAAAGTTCTTCCGCCGCTTTTTCATAGCTGCCGCATTCGGCTATGGTCAAAAAATCTTTAAAGTATGTAGTATTCATTCCACTTCCTCATCGAAAAGTAATGCCAGACATCTATTCCATATTGGAAATGATTATACCATAAACGGATTTGAATGTCAAAATTTGGTGCTGTATAATAGTTACAACGAAGGGGGAAAACAGATGGATATATTATCCAATTGTTCCAAAATAAAGGAAAGAAATCAATGAAGGAGGAGGTATTTTTATGAGAAGGGAATTGAAAGAAACGTGGAAGAAAGGGCTGTCGGTGCTGTGCGCAGTGAGTTTAACCGTGGCCGGGGTGGCCGGATGCGGATCCGCAAAAACAACGGGGGAGACAGCAGCAACGACGACGGCGGCGGTGACAAATGAGGCGGTGGCTGAGGGACCTGTCGTCAATCAGAAGGACAGCGAGAATAAGACCGCTGTCAAACGTGAGGTTATTAATGTGGGAATCGAGGCGGATCCCGGAGATCTGTCTCCATGGGGACCTAATAATACGGGCCGCACGGCAACCAGCGACTGCATCTATGAAAATCTGGCGCACTGCATTGATGGTGAAATCCATGGTGTGTTGATGAAAGATTATGAACTTGCGGAAGATGAATCCTATATGACTGTTCACATTTATGACTATATTTATGATTCGGCGGGAAACCACATGACGGCGTCAGATGTGAAATTTTCTTTTGAAAAATGTGTAGAGATAGGGAATATCTACGGACTTTCCTATATCGAGAATGTGGAAGTAATCGATGACTATACGGTTCAGTTTAATTTTAACACGACACTTTACGTATATGATCTGGAAACCTTATTTGAGACCTTTTACGTCGTAACAGAGGCGGCCTATGAAGCCAGTCCGGATGGAATGGCTGCCACTCCGGTCAGTACCAGTCCTTATAAAGTCACCGATTATGTGAGCGGGTATATTCTGACACTGGAAAAAACGGACAGCTACTGGCAGACGGATGAGTCGTTAATCAATCCGCGTGACCGTGCAAATGTGGATAAGATCAATTATTACATTATTACCGAATCGTCTCAGATGACGACAGCTCTGGAAAACGGATCGATCGATATGAGCTGGGCGGTCAGAACCGATGATTTACCATCCTTCCAGGAAGGTGGAGCGAAAGCCGGTGATTTCTGGGTATATCAGGTGCCGGACAATCTGGTAAGCCAGATCTTCTGTAACTGCAGTGAGGACAAGCTCACCAGCAATGTAGATCTGCGAAAGGCAATTTATTACGCGATTGATGCAAACATGATTCTGCAAAGCGTTTATAACGGCAATGGAATCGTGACACACGATGTGGCCAGACCAAAATGCCCTGATTATGCAGAGGAGTGGGCAAATGAGGACAATTACTATAGTTTCAATCTTGAAAAGGCAAAAGAGCATATGGCCGCTTCGGGCTATAAAGAAGGTGAAGTAACGCTGTCTTTGATGTGTGAAGCAACGGATGCCATGAGCGATACCGCAGTTCTGATTCAGGCTTTATTAGAACAGATTGGAGTCAAGGTGGATATTAACTCGGTGGAGTCTTCTCTGCTCAGCACGTATCAGAAAGATCCAACCG
Organism: Hungatella sp.; assembly: GCF_046966825.1. Lineage (NCBI taxonomy): Bacteria > Bacillati > Bacillota > Clostridia > Lachnospirales > Lachnospiraceae > Hungatella > Hungatella sp. Next base: position 2,931 of record NZ_JBKVCZ010000257.1, read on the forward strand.
CCTGGGACCTCTTAATTATTTCGAAGGCAGCGTCAAACTATGTGACGACCTGCTGGAAAAACTGTTTCTCACAGACTTATTTTACGTGGGGAGGAACGATCAATTTTGCTTACGATGATGAACTTCAGAAACGCATCGACGCAGCCCGTCTCTTAAGCACCCACACGGATGAAACAGTACAGGCCGCTCACGACTATATTATTGATATGGCATATGGACATGGCTTGATCAATTATTATAATAACCTGATTATTCCGAAGAGCTGCAGTGAAGTAGTACTGAGCTACAAGAACGCGATTATGCCAGGTGCCTGTACCTATACTGAATAGTCAAAAGCCGCAGGCCCGCTGCCGCGGAAATAATCAGAAATAGAAATGGTGGAGCGTATGGGAAAATATATATTAAAACGTCTCGTGATGACGTTATTTGTAATCGTTGGTGCGGCAATTCTGATTTTTTCAATTATGTATTTTGTTCCAGGTGATCCGGTAACGATTCTGATGGGATCGGAAGCATCTCCGGCGGAACTGGAGGCGAAAAGGGTCCAGCT
>NZ_JBKVCZ010000258.1:0-3413 GCF_046966825.1 Hungatella sp.
GTCCCTAGTCCGATCAGGGCGCAGGAAACCGGATAAGTAAGAACCCCTTTAATCAGTGTCTTTACAGGGAAAAAGGAAGGCAGAATCCCGGCGGCGTAAACTTTATTAACCAGAAATCCCTTTTGCCTGAAAAGCGGCTCACTTTCGATGCGGTCCAGCATGCCGCGTTCCAGAATGTTACCGCTTCCCTGCAGCACATCGATCCGGTCATCCTTTGCTCCTCTTAAAAGGATGTCGTAGTAATGGGAGGCAATGCCTGTGAAGCGAATTTTCCCCTCGGCCTTCAGTTCAGCCAGAGCATCGGCGGCGCCGTACCGGCCAAAGACCTGATCTTCGTGATCTGGATCCACCTGATGGGAAAAATAGATGTCCGGTATGGTTCCCAGGTTCTTAGTCGATTCAAGAACTGCCTGATACATCTCATTACCGGTATAGAACCGGGCTTTATCAGAGATGACGATCTTATCGCGGCCGATTTTTTTCGCAAATGCTCCCAGTTTCAGTTCGGCGTCTCCATATTCCGGGACAATGGCCGTATCGTACAAATTGCATCCGAGTCTCCAGGCGTGCTCCATGACGGCGACAGCCCCTTCTGTATCAGGGCTGTAATAGCCTGGAAGAACCGGAACATTGCCGCTTAATATGGGAATGGTTCCAAATCCGATCTCCGATACACGCAGACCGGTTGTTCCGAGATCTCTATATTTCATGGCATCTCCCTTTCTGACTCATGATTACGGCACCAGGCAAACGCCCTTTCCCCAATCTGTTCGATCCCCTCCGGCAGCGTGATATCCGTCAGGTTATAGCAGAAGGCGAATGCCTCTTTCCCAATTCTCTTCAGTGTAGACGGGAGCACCACCCGTTTCAGCTCATGGCACCGGTAAAAGGTTCCAGGAAGAATCTCCTCAATGCCTTCCGGCAAAATGATTTCCTCCAGTGAGGTGCAGTTTTCAAATGCGCGCTCTCCCAGAGACCGGAGCATGGGCAGCTCTTCGATCCGTTTCAAACGGACGCAGCCGGAAAAAGCCATGCGGCCGATACGGGTGAGGCGGGAGGTGCCTCTCACCGTTTCCAGCCATTTACACTGTTCAAATGCGCACTCACCGACTGCTGCGGCAGAGTCTGGCAGCGTGATGCTGGTGAGAAGGTTGCTGTCCTTTAACGCACCGCGCCCGATCTCCGTGATTCCCTCCGGCAGAGTTAAGCGGCTTATATTCCCCGTACATTCCAGCAGCAGTCCCGTTCCGTCTGTCTTAAAGCAGTTACAGCAGTCCTCGAAAATCTGTCTTACCATGGACGGAAGCTCCTGATCCAGCGAAGGAAGGCCCTCCAAGCAGTACTCTCTCCCATCGGCTGTAACAATGCGTTTCAGCCGGATACAGTTTCGAAACGCATGTATCTCCACCACTGTCCGGGAGGAAGAAAATCTGATTCCGGTTAAATCGATGCAGTTGGCGAAGGCCCACCCCGAAATCCGTTTGACGAAAGGGCTGATTACCACGTCGCCGGAGCAGGCGGCCGCGTCAATGATTATATTTTTAACGGTAACAGGATCTGTTCCGTTGACGGCGCGCTGCTGTTCCAGCCAGGGGGTCTTGTCGAATGCCCGCGGACCGATATACTCCACGGAATCAGGGATTGAGACTGCCTCAAGCCGTGCCTGATCCTTAAACACCTCTTCCCCGATGGTTTTCACGCCTTCGGGTATGGCCACAAAACGGCCGCAGTTCCTGTATTCGGTTAATGCGAACTCCTCATCGATGGTAAAACAGCTCAAGGCACTTCCATAGATGCGCCTGACGGCCTCCGGCAGCTTCCGGTCAAACAGAGTCTCATATCCCGTAAGGTGATACACTGTGTTCTCCAGAATAACCCTGCGCATGGCGGTACAACCGGAAAATGCATAGCTGGCCGGAAAATCCATGTTCTGGCCGTCACGCAGTAGGATTTCCTCCAGATATCCACAGTCCTCAAAGCTGTGATCGGACAAGGCGGACAACGTGGGAAGCTGCATGCTTTTTAATGCGTCACAGCGCTCAAAAGCCCGAGTACCGATCCGTTCGGCCAGAGGAAAGTGCACCGTCTCCAGACTTTTGCAGCAGCTGAAGGCTTCTCTCCCCATGCGGCGGAGGTTTTCCATGCGGCATATTTTTAAAGCCGAACAGCCACAGAACGCGCCGTCCTCCAGGAGAACCGTCTCCTCTAACGTGACCGATTCAAGGCTTTGACACCATGCAAATGCTCTGGCGCCGATTTCTGCAATCCGGCAGGAGAAAGCGGACAGGGAGATACATTTTTCGAAGGCGGAACTGCCCATCTCCTCAAGGGGGGCTGAGACATGAACCGACTTTAAATTCCGGCATCCTGCAAAGGAAGAGCTGCCAATTCTTTTTAAGCTTACTGGAAAATGGAGCGACCGGAGGCGGTCATTTCCGGCAAAGGCGTAGTCCGCGATCCCGGCAACGCCTTCCGGAATGGTTACGTCACCACTTAAGCCTGAGCCGTCAATCAGAATACCGGAGACGACGGCGGCTCCGGGAAGCGGACCGTTTCCCATCCGCTTCTGCTCCTCCAGAAACGGCGTACCGGAAAATGCCGAGTCTCCGATCTGAAGAAATCCCCCCTCAATCCTTCTTAACTTTTCACAACCGGAAAACGCACTGGTTCCCACTACAGTACAGCGTTCCAGAGAAGGAACCTCTGTCAGTTCCCGGCAGTTTAAAAATGCGCGGGCCGACACCGAAGTCAGCTGACCGTCAGGCTGTGCCGCTGAAACCGTCTGTAAGGCCGTGCAGCGGGCGAAAACGCCTTCCTCGAGGATTTTAACGCCAGGAGGGAGAAGTACCTCTGTGAGCCCGGTACAGCCGCAAAACGCATATGGTCCAATCTGCGACAGAGCCTTCGGCAGGGTGATGGAGGTGAGCTCCGTGTTCCCGTAAAAAGCGCCTCCCGCAATGGCCCGAACCTCATCTCCCAGAACGACGCTGCCGGAGAATCCGCTGCCGTCCAACAATATGTGACGGACCGTTTTATCTGCTGGAAGCTCCTTTAGAAAGCGGCTGCCTTCAAATGCGTGTTTTCCAATGGATTCAACCGAATCCGGCAGTATGACGGCGGCGAGCTTCTCACACTGGAATGCAAATTTATCACCGACATACCGTACCCCGTCTTCAAATGTGAGCCGTCTCATCTTCCCGCACTGGGAAAATACGTCTGTTCCGCAGGAAACCGGATTACAGAATACCTGGGCATTTCGAATCCCGGAATGGGTAAAAACGTTGCGCCCGATCACTTTCAGGGAAGACGGCAGCACGATATCCCGCAGGGAGAGGCAGCGGTAAAATGCCATGTCGCCCAGAACGGTCACTGTCTCCGGCAGCAAAATGTCTTTTAATTTCTCACATCCATAG
>NZ_JBKVCZ010000259.1:0-3396 GCF_046966825.1 Hungatella sp.
TGCAAAAGCGAATCCGGAACAAACCCTGCCGGTTAACTCACGATTTAAATCACGAGAATGCACCGGCAAAATTTTCAAATATATCATTGATGCACAGCAAGTCATGGATGAGAAGGAGGAATGGATTACTCTGTGTGATCAAACATTCCATTCCTGTTTTGAAGATATTACGGAAGTGACTACTTCTTTCTGCCCAATGTCTTTTGACAAAACGATATACCATATATATCTGATTTTGGACGAAGACAGCAATAATCGCAAGGAGATAAAAGCCTGCGCCAAAGTCCTGAATATCAACTATCTTAAGGCAAAAGAAAAATTGAATCACAAACGGTGTTTGCTTACAAGCGGGGAAGCCGGTATGATACAGGGAGTGCTGGAGAAATTATCTGCTTTTGATGTACACTATGAAATCGAACCTCCTTATCCTTATTAACAAACACCCCGATAAAGCCCCATGCCCTTGCCCTCTTTCCTCACTCAAACAGCGACATCTGAACCCCCGCCTGTTTATCCTCAAAGGTATGCATATACTCAAACAGCCGATTGCTGCTGCAGACCATTCCCGTATTACGGCATTCTTCTTTTACCAAAGCGAGCAGACGCCTGGTATCCGGAGACGGGATCTCGTAGCTGTTTCCATAGGTACGGATATAGCGCTCCTTCATCCCCGGAAAATGCTGATCCAGCTGCGCATAGAAATACTGCCTGTCCCCATCCCGCAGCGTCACGCCAATGCCAAAGAGCATCAGCCCGTATACCGACGCGTCACGGCAGTATGACAGAATGCCGCGTATGTTCTCCTCTGTATCGTTTATAAATGGAAGAATCGGAGACAGCCAGACGATAGTTGGAATCCCCTCCTCCTTAAGAATCCGCAGCACCTCCGCTCTGCGTCCGGTTGTGCAGACATTCGGCTCGATGATCCGGCAAAGTGCCTCATCATACGTCGTAAGCGTCATGGAAACCACACACTTCGTCTTCCGGTTGATGCTTTTTAATAAATCCAGGTCGCGCAGGATTAAATCCGATTTCGTCTGGATGGACAGACCAAATCCATAGTAATCAATCAGTTCCAGACTCTGCCTGGTAAGACAGAGCCGCTTTTCCAGATGTAAATAGGGGTCGCTCATGGCGCCTGTTCCGATCATACATTTCTTTCGTTTGCTCTTAAGCGCCTTCTCCAACAGTTCTACAGCGTTGGACTTTACTTCAATATCTTCAAACGCATGATCCATCTGATAACAGGTGCTTCTGGCGTCGCAGTAAATGCATCCGTGCGTGCAGCCTCTGTAAAGATTCATGCCGTTCTGTGCAGACAGAATCGACTTTACCTGTTTTTCATGCATACAGTTTCCTCCTAATTTCCATTTCCATTTCCATTTCAAAATCAAATGTAATCGAACTGTAACTACAATACCACACTATTCACGTCATCTGTATGTCATGTTTATTCATTTCTCCGCTGTCCGCCGGCAATTATTTTTATATAAAAAAACGGCATCGAAGCAGGAAGCAGCAGAGGATATCATATCTCTCTGCTGTGTGTCCTGCTCCGATGCCGTGAGGGTTAAACGCCCCGCAGGCAAAGCCTGCCCCGCTTGGTCGGGTACAGTACCTGCCTCACCGCTCTCTGGAATAAACGGTCGCTATCCATCCACTCCTCAGCCAATATGGTTTGCCACCTCAAACGCATCCCATATCGCATACATTATATTGGAAACCTTCCTTGCGTCTCCCAACAGATACAGTTCCGGTACGTCAAATTCCAGCTGGCGGTACAGAGAGTCCTCCTCCTGATACCCCACTGCAAGAATTACGCTGTCACAGGCGATTTCCCACTCTTCTCCGCCGCAGGAAGCATGCAGAATTCCGTCGCGATACCCGGTCACTCTGGCGGAGGTTATGGTCTTCACCCCGTGATAGGGAATCAGGCGTTCCAGCATGTCCTTGTTGGCATGACACAAGGGACCGTTGACCGCCATCAGCCGGTCCACGATCGTCACGCGCTTCCCTGTTCTGCCAACCAGAGGCGCAGTTCACAGCCGACCAGGCCTCCGCCTATAACCACGGTGGTATCTCCGCAGTCCTTTTCCCCGGTCAGAACCTGAGCCGCAGGATATACCCGCTCGTCATCTCCCAGAGAAAACACCTTTGGCCTGGAGCCGGTGGCAATAATAACCGCATCATAATTTCCCGCCAGAACCATCTCCCGGTCCACACAGGCATGGAAATGTACCGGAACTTTGAGGGTCTGAAGCTGAACCTCGTACCAGTGCGCAAGAGCAAGATCATCCTCCTTGAAGTCAGGAGCTCCTCCTGGAATCAAATTGCCGCCCAGCCTGTCGCCCTTTTCGAACAGCTCCGGCTTATGGCCTCTCACCGCCAGCACCCTGGCGGCCTCACAGCCTGCCGCGCCGCCGCCCACGACCATCACCCGTCTGCTCTTTAAGATGGGTTCATAGGCGGTCACCCGCTCCCTGGCAGCCTGTGGGTTCACCGCGCAGTTAATCATGGAAAATTCCTGAACACGGCCCATACAGCCTTCCTGACAGGAGATACACGGACGGATCTGTTCCCATTTTCCAGCTCTCAGCTTATTCACATAGTCAGGATCGGCCAAAAGCGGGCGGCCAAGGCTGACGATGTCGCACTCGCCGGCCTCCACAGCCTCGGAGGCCATCTCCGGATTGTCCATACGGCCTGCGCACAGCACCGGGACATCCACAGCCTCTTTCACCATCTTGCAGTACGGACGGAAAAGCCCCTTTTTCTGATACATCGGCGGATGGTTCCACCACCATGCGTCATACGTTTACGTCGGTGGCCAGCGCGTCCATAACCATACCAGCGGCGATCTCAGACCTTCCTCGATATCGCGGCCTTCTCCTCAAACGTTTCTCCGTAAGCGCCTTCCCGCCAGTCCCTTTATTGCTCTTTGGCGAAACGCGGCACCACAGGAAAATCCTGTCCGCACCTGGACTTCTCTCTTCTACCACTTTGCGAACATGACCTTTTCCAGTGTACCTCCGCCTCGTCAGTCCGTTGATTGAACATGAAATGGCAAACTGATCGGCAGATAACCCTCGTGAACCGCGTGAATTCCCGCCAAAACCGCCAGTTTGCATGGTACGCTCCGTCCCCAAAGGATTTTACAATGCTGTGGATCTCCTCCTTCGTAAGCGGCCGGCAGATCTTATCCAGCCACCGGTGTGGAATCGCAGATGGCGCAACCGGAGGGAACTCTCCCAGATTGGTAGGGATCGTCACTCTTCCAAAGCCGGCCGACATCATGAGAAATATCTTGCTCCCATAGGCGTGAACCCGCTCTGTCATCTCCTTCGACGTCCGGATAAAATGAACGGGATTGTACGTGGAATTGGGGCAGTTTGGCAT
>NZ_JBKVCZ010000260.1:0-3356 GCF_046966825.1 Hungatella sp.
TATCAAAGCCATGGCCGCCAGAAACAGCCCGATCACCGAGGTGATAAGACCCGCCCTGGCGTATCCCTCCATCGTGTCCCCTGCCTTCGACAACAGCGCAAACAGGATTCCCAGGCTGCCAAAAATCACCCCGCCGTAACAGCAGCAGGAGGTGACGATCCCGATGATCCCCATGATCAGGGAAGCCAACGCCATGCTGCTCTGCTTTTGAGGCTGCGTATACGCAGGATTAGCCGCCTGCCGGTATTCGTCCCGGTAATAGCTGTTCTGGTAGTTGGGCTGCTGGTAGTTGGGCTGCTGGTAGTTGTTTTGCTGACGGTTGTCCTGCTGCCAGTTGTCCTGCTGCCAGTCGCCCCTCTCGCGGTTGTCCTGCTGCCAGTTATCGTTCTGCCTGTATTCTTCTCTGCCCCAGCTCTCATACTGTCTGCTTCCGGTATCCGGATATCCATTCAACTCATGGAAATCAGATCCCGTTCCGCTGTTCTGCGTGTCGTAACGGTCAGCTGCGTCTTCTGCTGCTGGTTCTTCTGCGGCAGCTGGCGAATCTTCCTCTGCATTCGCCAGTTCTTTCTCTGCATTTGCCGGACTCTCTTCTGCAGTTACCAGACCCTCTTCTGCAGTTGCCCGACTCTCTTCTGCATTTACCGGACTCTCTTCTGCAGTTGCCCGACTCTCTTCTGCAGTTGCCCGACTCTCTTCTACATTTGCCCGTCCCTCTTCTATATTCGCCGGTCCTTCCTCTGTATTCACCGGTCTTTCTCCCGCGCCGGCCAGCCCTTCCGCTGGTGTCAGCCCTTCCGCTGGTGTCAGCCCTTCCTCCACCGGTTCCCTTCTGGAATCAGGACCATCATATCCATACAGCCTGTCTTCTTCCATATCCTGCCTCCCATTCTGTCTGTTTGTAAATCTGTATATATTTACCTATTATACAGCACGAACGAGTATCTGTAAAATTAAGTTTTTCTTGCACTCGTCTATCCGTACACGAAAAACCAGGCGTTTAAAACGCCTGGTTCGTTTCTTTCTGCCCCTATATGAGTCCCTGTTATCAGGCTGATGCCTTTTAATAGGAATCGCTCTCCACATGCTCCTGCTTGGCCAGCTTCACGATCCGGCTGGTTCCAAGCCGGTCTGTTCCCAATGCCAGGAACTTTTCTGCATCCGCTTCGCTTCCGATTCCTCCTGCTGCCTTAATCTTCACGCCAGCGTCCACATGGGCTTTAAACAATGCGATATCCCCGAAGGTCGCACCCGCTTTTGAAAATCCGGTGGAGGTCTTGATAAAATCGGCTCCGGATTCCGATACGATCCGGCACATGGTAATCTTTTCATCCTCTGTCAGCAGGCAGGTTTCTATGATTACCTTTAAAATCCGTCCCTTACACGCCGCCTTCACAGCCTGAATCTCGGACTTCACGGTCTCATAATCGCCATCCTTTAGCGCACCGATTGAAATCACCATATCAATCTCATCCGCTCCGTTCCTTACCGCATCCTCCGTCTCAAACACCTTCACTTCCGCTGTCTGGTATCCGTTGGGAAACCCGATAACCGTGCAGACCTTCATCCGGTCTCTCACATACTCCTTTGCCCGTTTCACATAGGAAGGCGGAATACAGACGGATGCGGTCCGGTACTCCACTGCATCGTCACAAATCTGTTTTACCTCTGCCCATGTTGCTGTCTGTGTCAGCAGGGTATGATCCACCGCGCTTAAAATTTTCTGATCCATCCGTTCTTCCTTTCTATCCGATCACTTCCTCCAGAATCGTATTCAGCAGCTCCACAAACGTCTTTTTCACTCTCGCTGCGGTCTCCACCACTTCCTTATGATTCAGCGGCTGTTCCAGAATTCCGGCACCAAAGTTGGTAATGCAGGAGATTCCAATCACCGGAATTCCGCAGTGCGCGCAGACGATCGCTTCCGGCACGGTTGACATTCCGACCGCGTCGGCGCCCAGGATTCCTGCCAGCCGAACCTCGGCCGGAGTTTCATAGCATGGCCCTGAAAACATCATATAGACGCCTTCCTCCAGCTTAATACCCTTCTTCGCAGCAGCGCTCCGCAGACGAGTCCGCAGTTCCGCCGCATATACCCGGGTCATATCGGGAAAGCGCGGTCCGTCCTCTTCCCAGTTCGCTCCCATCAGCGGATTTCCGCCCGAATAATTGATGTGATCCCGAATCATCATCAGTGTACCTGGATCAAAATTCCGGTTTACGCCCCCTGCGGCATTGGTCAGCACCATGTACTGAACCCCCAGCCGCTTCATAATTCGCACCGGAAGCGTTATCATTCTCTGGCTGTAGCCTTCATAATAGTGGACTCTGCCCTGCATCGCAATGACGTTCTTTCCTTTGCAGGTTCCCAGCACAAACTGTCCTGCATGCCCCGCCACCGTGGAGACCGGAAAATCCGGAATCTCCCCGTACGGTATCACCACCGGATTCTCAATCTGCTCCGCGTAGTCACCCAGGCCGCTTCCAAGAATCAGGCCGATCTCAGGCACAAAATCTGTCTTTCCCCTAATAATCCCAATACTATTTTCGATGATCTCTCTTTCATTTAACATATCTGTATCCCCAATCCTTCTTTTAGACCCACTGCTCCAATCCGAGTCTTACATACTGCTCGTCCGGCGCGTCATTTTCCTTCATCATACGCACCATGTTCCGGATCATCCGCTCCTCAGTCGCCTTGTCCTCCAAAGGATGCTCCTGGCCCGGATCTGTCTCCGTATCATAAAGTAAAGTTCCGTATTCCATCAGTGATCTCGGCGGAAATCCCAGCGTACGGATACCGTAGCCGCCCTTTATTCTCAGCATGGGACAGCCCTTTGTAAAGGAAAATCCCCCGTGGAGAACCGCCGTTTTCAGTTCCTCCACCGTGATTGCTCCCGGATAGCTGGTCGGTTCCACCACATAGTTAAAGAGCTCCTGTTCCTTATCCGGCATCGGACATCTCATATACACGTATCTGCCGTCTGTGATATTTACATGAATTCCATGCTGGCCAAAGAGCGCATAATCTCTGATCTTCTTATCGCTCTCAATCGTCTCACGGAGCGGACGTCCCTCCATATCCGCCGGAATTGGAAGCCCGAAATACTCCAATAAGGTTGGGGCAAGATCGATAGTCTGTACCAGCGCCTGACGGCGTTCCCCGCAGACTCCGGTTCTCGGATCCCAGACGAAAAGCGGCGTATGCGCCAGCTCATTATAATACGGCATCATCATCTTTCCCCACCAGTTATGCTGGCTCAGCATGAAGCCGTGATCCGTATTGACGATCAGCATGGTGTCTTTCCACAGGTCATACTCGTCCATCATATCCAGCACCTTTCCCAGATACGTAT
>NZ_JBKVCZ010000261.1:0-3352 GCF_046966825.1 Hungatella sp.
GTCGATGATCTGATGCTGGCTTTATCCAGACAGAAGATCGATACGCCGGTCCGGGTGGTCAATACCATGATTCTCTTCGAGCCGGAATCCAGAGAGCAGGCGATCCAGCTTGCGAAGCACTTCCGCGATACCTCCATGCCGGTGCAGCTTCAGCTTAAGAAGGCGGACAAGACGCTGGAGGCGTATAAAGCCTATGCGGGGCGCACCACCATTACGAACCTGCTGTACTTAGATGAGAAGGGCTTTTCCGTAAAGATCGTGAACTTGAACTTAGACCGGATGGACGAGATACCGCTGTCCGAATACTTAAAATGAGGGATGACATGAGATATTTGACATTTGCCCTGGCAAAGGGCCGTCTGGCAGAACAGTCGCTGGATCTGCTGGAAAAAATCGGAATCACGTGTGAAGAGATGCGGGATAAGAGCTCCCGGAAGCTGATCTTTACAAACGAGGAGCTGGGGATGCGTTTCTTCCTGGCCAAGGCAAGCGATGTGCCGACCTACGTGGAGTACGGCGCCGCCGACATCGGTGTGGTCGGAAAGGACACCATCCTGGAAGAGGGCCGGAAGCTCTATGAGGTAATGAACTTAGGGCTGGGCAACTGCCGTATGTGTGTCTGCGGACCGAAAGAGGCCAAAGAGCTGTTAAAGCATCACGAGAGAATCCGTGTGGCCACCAAATATCCGGCCATAGCAAAGGATTACTTTTACAATAAAAAGCACCAGACTGTGGAGATTATCAAGCTGAACGGCTCCATTGAGCTTGCCCCCATCGTCGGCCTCTCCGAGGTCATCGTGGACATTGTGGAGACGGGCACGACGCTCAAGGAAAACGGCTTAACTGTGCTGGAAGAGATCTGTCCGCTGTCTGCCCGCATGGTAGTCAACCAGGTCAGCATGAAGCGGGAAAACGACCGGATTACCCGTCTGATCCACGATTTGAGGAATTTAATGCAGTCGATGGGCTGATGTTTTAAAACGCTCACTACAAGGAGGAAAACAAATGAGAATTGTTGCGTTAGACGAAACTTCCAAAAAGGATATTCTCGCAGACTTATTAAAGCGTGATCCGAACAACTATACCGCCTATTCAGATACGGTCCAGGAGATCGTGGACACGGTAAAACGTGACCGCGACGCGGCCGTATTTTCCTATACAGAGCAGTTTGACCATGCCGTGATAGACGCCTCCACCATCCGGGTGACAAAAGAGGAGATTGAAGAGGCCATGAGAGAGGTGGAACCGGGACTTTTGGAGGTCATGAAGCGCTCCATGAAGAATATCCGGGCCTTCCACGAGAAGCAGAAGACGTACAGCTGGTTTGACAGCAAGCCGGATGGAACGATACTGGGCCAGAAGATCACAGCGCTTTCCAGTGTCGGCGTCTACGTTCCCGGCGGCAAGGCGGCTTATCCGTCCTCCGTTCTCATGAACATCATTCCCGCCGAGGTGGCCGGAGTCGAGAAGATCGTCATGGTAACCCCTCCGGGCAGAGACGGAAAGGTCAATCCCGTGACCCTCACCGCGGCGCATCTTGCAGGGGCGACCGAGGTCTATAAAGTGGGCGGCGCCCAGGCCATCGCGGCACTGGCGTTTGGTACCGAATCCATCCCGCGGGTCAATAAGATCGTAGGCCCCGGCAATATCTTCGTGGCGCTGGCCAAGAAGGCGGTATACGGCCATGTCAGCATCGACAGCATCGCCGGTCCCAGCGAAATTCTGGTCCTGGCCGATGAGAGTGCCAATCCCCGTTTTGTAGCGGCGGATCTCTTATCTCAGGCGGAACACGATGAGCTGGCCTCTGCCATTCTGGTTACCACCAGCATGGACCTGGCAAAGAAGGTATCGGAAGAGGCGATTCGGTTCACAAAGGAGCTTTCCCGCTCAGAGATCATTCAGAAATCGCTGGATAATTACGGCTACATCCTGGTGGCAGACACCATGGCGGACGCCCTGGAAACGGTCAATGAGATCGCTCCGGAGCATTTGGAGATCGTGACGAAGAACCCATTTGAAGACATGACTCGTGTGAAAAATGCGGGAGCCATCTTCATCGGGGAATACAGTTCTGAGCCTCTTGGCGACTACTTCGCAGGCCCGAACCACGTCTTCCGACCAACGGAACGGCAAAGTTCTTCTCCCCGCTGAACGTAGATGACTTCGTAAAGAAATCCAGCATCATTTACTATTCCAAAGACGCTCTGGAGGCCATTCATGAGGATATCGAGGCATTTGCAGAGGCGGAGCAGCTGACCGCACATGCCAATTCTGTCAGGGTCAGATTTGAAAAATAGAGAAGAGAGGACGAGGATATGGGAAGAACTGCAGAAATAACGAGAGTGACGAAAGAGACGGATATCCGCCTGAAGCTGAACCTGGACGGATCGGGCAGCGCTTCTGTTCAGACGGGAATCGGCTTCTTTGATCATATGCTGAACAGCTTTGCCCGCCACGGCCTGTTTGATCTGGAAGTGGAAGTGAAGGGCGATTTGGAGGTCGATACCCACCATACGATCGAGGATACGGGCATCGTGCTGGGCACTGCCATCAAAGAGGCGGTTGGCAATAAGAAATCGCTTAAACGGTATGGAAATATGATTCTTCCCATGGATGAGTCCCTGATTCTCTGTGCCATCGATTTATCGGGCCGCCCCTACTTCGTTTTCGACGCGGCCTTTACAGCCGAGAGGGTCGGGCAGTTTGAGACCGAGATGGTAAAGGAGTTCTTCTACGCAGTTTCCTATGCAGCGGAAATGAACCTCCATATCAGAAAGCTGTCCGGGGAGAATAACCATCATATCATTGAGGGCATCTTCAAGGCATTTGCCAAGGCTCTCGACGAGGCCTCACAGACGGACCCGAGAATCACGGATGTGTTGTCAACAAAAGGGACACTTTAAACCGGGAAGAAGGAGAATATTATGCAGTTATATCCGGCTATTGACATGAAAAACGGACAGTGTGTCCGCTTAAGACAGGGAAAATTCAAAGAGATCACCGTTTATTCCGATTCTCCGGAGAAGGTGGCGGCATACTGGGAATCACAGGGGGCCACATTCCTGCATCTGGTGGATTTGGATGGCGCGCTGGCAGGTTATTCGGTCAATGAAGACGCATCAGACGGATCGTCGCAGCCTTCTCCAAGCCGATCGAGATCGGCGGCGGAATCCGGACGGAGGAGGCCATCGAGCGTATGCTGAATTTGGGCGTCAGCCGCGTAATCATCGGGACAAAAGCGGTCCAAAATCCCCTTTTCCTCCGCGACGCGGTTACCCATTTCGGCGCAGACCGGATCGTCGCCGGTGTGGACGCGAAAAATGGGCTGGTAGCCATCGAAGGCTGGGAGAAG
>NZ_JBKVCZ010000262.1:0-3319 GCF_046966825.1 Hungatella sp.
GTTAAGACGCCGCCCTCTCACGGCGGAAACCCGAGTTCGATTCTCGGATAGGTCATAAAAAAGCTTTCGGAAAATAAATCCGGAAGCTTTTTTCGTTATCATACAAAATTATGGGGCGCGGGAGCCTGATGCAACACCTGTCCCAAAGTTTCATATCCTGTAGTATAAGCTTAAAAAGGAGTCAGCAGCGATATGAAGATATGTTTGGATGCGGGACATCAGGGCCGGTATAACCAGAGCCCGGCAGACCATCGGTATTACGAGTCTGTCATGGTATGGAAACTGCACCTTCTGCAGAAAAAGTATTTGGAAGAATATGGAATCGAAGTGATCACCACGAGGCGCCGGGAGGATGAGGACAAGGGCCTTTTCGCCAGAGGCGCGGAGTCGAAAGGATGCGATTTGTTTCTGTCCGACCATTCCAACGCGGTGGGAACCGGTGTGAACAATCAGGTGGACTATCCGGCCGCCTACTGCGTCATTAACGGAAGCGCGGATGGGATTGGAATGGCCCTCGCGCAGTGTGTGGAAAAGGTGATGAAGACGAAGCAGCCTGCCAGAATTGAGCACAGAAGAGGACAGAACGGGGATTATTACGGCGTGCTCCGGGGCGCGGCCTCTGTGGGGACTCCAGGGCTCATCCTGGAGCACTCCTTTCATACCAACGCGCAGATAGCCGCATGGCTCTTAAAGGAATCGAATCTGGAGCGTCTGGCCAGGGCGGAAGCCGATGCCATCGCCCTGTATTACGGAATTACCGTACAGGAAAAGAAATCCGGATGGCTGGAGGAGGACGGCGGCTGGCGGTTCTATCTCGGAGATACGGGAAACTATGTGGCCGATGACTGGTACAAGGATGGCGATCAGTGGTACTGGTTTGACGGCGCGGGCATGATGGTGCACAATACCTGGAAGACCGGCTCTGACGGGGTCTGGTATTACTTAAAGACCGACGGCGCCATGGCCAGAGACCAGTGGATCATCTGGAAGGGAGAGCTTTACCGGGCAAAGAAAGACGGCGCCATGTTCGAAGGGGAGCTGCATTTGAAAACCGATGAAAAAGGCGCTTTAAAAGAATAGAACGAACGGTAGGGGAAGCTGTGACAGCTTCCTTTACTTTCCATTTACAATCGAACATATATTCGATACAATAGTATTGAGGTGATGATTGATGGAACACACCATATTTCATGTGGATGTGAATTCGGCGTTTCTTTCCTGGGAAGCGGTCTACCGGATGAAGCATTTGGGCGGCCGCCTGGATTTGAGGACGGTTTCCTCTGCGGTGGGAGGCGATGTGACGAGGCGTCACGGGATTATTCTGGCAAAGTCCATTCCTGCCAGGACATGCGGGATCAAGACGGGAGAGACTGTGTTTTCGGCTTTAAAAAAGTGTCCGGAGCTGGTATTGGTTCCGCCTAACTATAATCTCTATCAGAGATCCAGTGATGCGCTGATCCGTCTCTTAAAGGAGTATACGCCGCTGGTGGAACAGTACAGTATCGACGAGGCTTATATGGATATGACAGAGAGTACGGCGCTGTTTGGACCGCCGGAGGCGGCCGCGGAGACGATAAGGGAGAGAATCTTACAGGAACTGGGGTTTACGGTGAACATCGGCGTGGCGCAGAATAAGCTTCTGGCAAAGATGGCCTCTGATTTTAAGAAGCCGAACCGGGTCCACACGCTGTGGAAGGAGCAGATTCTGGTGAAGATGTGGCCGCTTCCCGTGTCGGAGCTTTTCTTCATCGGGCGTGCGACCTACCGGAAGCTCAAGGGGATCGGAATCACCACGATCGGGGAGCTGGCACAGAGCGATCCGGATATTTTAAGGCGTCACCTGGGAAAACAGGGAGAGGTGATATGGGGCTTTGCCAACGGCATCGATCTATCTGCAGTGGAGGCGGAGGCTCCGCCCAATAAAGGATACGGCAATTCCACTACGGTGGCCTTTGATGTGTGTGACGCGGAAACGGCAAAACTGGTCCTCTTGTCCCTGGCGGAAACGCTGGGCGCCAGACTCAGGAAGGACGGTGTTAAAATTGGCGTGGTGGCGGTGGGAATCCGGGATTATCTGTTCGAATACCATTCTCATCAGATTTCGCTGGAAACGCCGACCAACATCACGAGGGAACTGTATGAGGCGGCATGCCGGGCATTTGACGAGGCGTGGGATAAGACGCCGGTCCGCCATCTGGGCATCCATACAAGTCACGTCTCCTCAGAGGAATCCAGGCAGATTGGGCTCTTCGACCGCATGGATTACGAAAAGCTGGAGAGAATGGATAAGGCAGTCGATGAAATCCGGAGGCGGTTCGGCAACGATGCTGTAAAACGCGCAGCCTTTCTCCCGGAGCATCCGGAGGGAGCCGCCGTACATGATCACATGGGCGGCGGAATCGCAAGGGAGAAGCGCACGGTGGATTACAGCAGACAGGAAGTTTTTTAAAGGAGTGGTGACATGTCGGCGTTCGGAATAGGGACAAATGCGGAAAGAGCGGACAGCGGGCTTCTGGCTGGCAGACAGATCAAAATCGCGTGTAAGGCGTGGTTTACCAGTACCGGAGCGATCCAGCCCCTGTCCTTTAAGTTCGAAGGGGACGATGGGATGATGCAGACCGTAAACCATGTGGCAGTCCGTTTTGGAGAAGAAAAGTATTATTCCGGAATACCTTCCATGGAATACGCCTGCCGGGCAGTGATCGGCGGGCTGACCCAGGAGTTTAAACTGATTTTTTATCCGGAAGAGGGAAGATGGGTCATGGTGCTTCCGGAATAGACGGAGCACCGGGAAAGTGCGCTTGAGGCGCATACGAGTAAAGATGATAAAAGGAGGAATGAAAGAATGAGCATTACATTTGACAGGAGTCTGGTGACGGGAAATGAGTTGATCGACACGCAGCACAGAGAGCTGATCAGCCGGGTGAATAAACTGGCGGAGGAATGCGTTCCGGGAACGGAAAAGAGAACTGCGGTGGGAACGCTCGATTTTTTGCTGGATTATACGGATTACCATTTTTCTGAGGAGGAAGCGCTCCAGAAAAAGAGCGGGTATCCGAAGCTTTCGGCCCACCACCGGGAGCATGAGAAATTTAAGCGGGCCGTGGAGGAACTGCGGATCATGCTGGAGGAAGAGGAAGGACCGAGTGAGGCCTTCGTGGAGGCTGTGAGAAAGAACGTGGAGGAGTGGCTTCAGAACCACATTATGTCCTGGGATAAAGAGGTGGCGGGATACGCGGAAAAAGAAACAGACGGTCTGTAAAGACCGCCTCAGACTGTAGACAACTAGCCTCCTAATAGGAGGCGGTTGTCTTTTTTC
>NZ_JBKVCZ010000263.1:0-3270 GCF_046966825.1 Hungatella sp.
CCCATGAGCCAGCCGGGGCCGACCGGGAAGCAGAGGACGACGGGGCTGTGAACTGCAATGCAGATTGTGTCAAAAAAAAAACAATGGCTTGACAGGAGTTGTCACTGCATGATAGTATGAAACTATAAAAAAATTAGATTACCTAAAAATTTTTTAGATTTCAGAATAGTGAGGAATGACGATGTCGGGATACTGTTTTGAGCATAAGAGGTTTTGGTGTTTCAATAATACATGGTGGATGAGAGAGAGCAGCTGATGAGGCTGCTCTCTCTTTAACTTTGTATAATTTTTCACAATATAATGAGGAGGTAGGAATCATGATGAAAGAAAACACGGAACATTGCTGCTGCGAAGGGTGTGACAGCAGTCCTGAGACTTTACTCGGGCGGATTGGGGAGCTGGCTTCGGAGTACAGGGGAAAGGAGGGGGCGCTGATATCTGTGCTTCACATGGCGCAGGGAATCTATGGATATCTGCCCCTGGAGGTACAAAGGACGGTTGCGGACGCGCTGGATATTCCGCTGTCCGAGGTATCCGGGGTGGTTTCCTTTTATTCTTTCTTTTCCACGCAGCCGAGAGGAGAGCATACGATCCGCGTCTGTCTCGGAACGGCGTGCTATGTGCGGGGCGGAAAGAAGATATCGGAACGGCTTCAGGAGCTTTTGGATGTGAAGATCGGCGATACGACGGAGGACCGGAAGTTTACGCTGGAGGTGGCGCGATGCATCGGCGCCTGCGGTCTGGCCCCGGCGATGTCCATTGACGGCCAGGTTTACAAGCAGGTGAATCCGGATAAGCTGGAGCAGATTCTTGCAAGATATTATGATGGACCACTCTGCTAGGTTCGTGAAAGACCTCACCAAGCAGAGTGGCATGTATCGCACGTAAGAGACCACAATACGGTCTCTAAGTGCTCATAACTAGGAGGAATAATGGAATGGAAAATAAAATCACAAATTCTGCCATGCTTGCAGATATAAAAAAGGATTACATAGAAAAAAGAAAAGCCTTTAAACGCCGGATTCTGGTCTGCGGAGGCGCCGGCTGTATCTCCTCTCACTGTGGAGAGGTGCAGGAGGCGCTCAAAATGTCTCTCGCAGAGCATCAACTGGAGTCGGAGGTGGAGATTCTGGTGACAGGCTGTATGGGAACGTGTGCGGCGGGGCCCGTTCTCTTGGTGGAGCCGGACGGGATTTTCTACACGGCCATGAATCCGCAGAAGGTGGCGGATCTCGTGGAGCGCCATCTGATCGGCGGGGAGGTCTGTGAAGAGTATACGTTTTACGATGCGGAGGAGGAACGCTACATTCCGAAGCTGGACGACATCAATTTCTTTAAAGAGCAGGTTCGCATCGCGCTGCGCAACTGCGGGCGCATGGAGTTTGCTTCCATGGAAGCTTACATTGCAAGGGATGGCTACGCGGCTGCTGCGAAAGCACTGGACGGCTTAAGCAGAGAAGAGGTGGTGGAGATCATGAAGGCCTCCGGACTCCGCGGCCGCGGCGGCGCCGGTTTCCCGACGGGAATCAAATGGGAATCGGGCTTGAAAGCCGTGTCCGAGGACGGACAGAAATATATGGTCTGCAACGCCGATGAAGGTGATCCCGGCGCGTTCATGGACCGCAGTATTCTGGAAGGCGATCCTCACAGTATCATCGAAGGCATGATGCTGGGCGCCTATGCCATCGGCGCAGACAAGGGTTACGTCTATGTCAGGGCGGAATACCCGATCGCAGTGGAGCGCCTTTCCGCCGCCATCGAGCAGGCGAGAGAACGGGGACTTCTGGGAACCGATATTCTGGGAAGCGGATTTCAGTTCGATCTGGAGATCCGGATCGGCGCGGGCGCGTTTGTCTGCGGCGAGGAGACCTCCCTTCTGGCGTCCATAGAGGGAAAACGCGGGGAGCCGAGGCAGAAACCGCCGTTCCCGTTTGAGCGGGGCTTATTCGATAAACCGACGATTATAGACAACGTGGAGACGCTGGCAAACGCGGCGCCCATTATCTTGAACGGCGCGGAGTGGTACCGGCAGTTCGGCACGGAAAAGAGCGCAGGCACCAAGGTATTCGCACTTGCGGGAGACATTATCAACGCGGGAATTATCGAGGTCCCCATGGGAATACGGCTGGGGGACATTATCTATAAAATCGGCGGAGGCATCACGGGAGGACGGAAATTCAAGGCGATTCAGTCCGGCGGTCCTTCCGGCGGATGTCTCACCGGGGAACATTTAAACACGGCAGTGGACTATGAATCCCTGGCGAAGCTGGGAGCCATCATGGGATCCGGCGGCCTGGTGGTTATGAGTGAAAACACGTGTATGGTTGATACCGCCAGATACTTTATGGACTTTATCCGTGATGAGTCCTGCGGAAAGTGTCTGCCCTGCCGGAACGGCACAAAGCGGATGCTGGAGATTTTGGAACGGATTACGGAAGGAAAGGGTGAGGAAGGCGATTTGGAGCTTCTGGAGGAGCTGGCGGAGACCATCAGGCAGACAGCCATGTGCGGCCTGGGTCAGACTGCCCCGAATCCGGTGCTTTCCACACTCCGTTATTTCAGAAATGAATACGAGGAACATATTTACGAGAAACACTGCCGCGCCGGAGTCTGTTCCGAGCTGCAGACGTCGCCGTGCCGCAACGCCTGTCCGGCCAACGTGTTTGTACCTGGCTATATCAGCCTGCTCTCCGCAGGAAGATTTGAGGACGCATACCGGCTGATCCGCCAGGATAATCCATTCCCGTCCGTCTGCGGCCGCATCTGTACGCATCCGTGCGAGGACCGCTGCCGCCGCGCCCAGGTGGACGAAGCCGTCTCCATCTGTTCCTTAAAGCGCTTCATCGGAGACTATGTGCTTCAGGATGGATACGAGATTCCGAAGGTGGAGGCGAAGCCGGCCACGGGAAAACGAATTTCTGTCGTGGGAGGCGGACCATCCGGTTTGACCTGTGCGTATTATCTGGCTAATTTAGGCCATGAGGTTCACGTATACGAGGCGGAGAGTGTTGCCGGCGGAGTTCTTTACTGGGGAATTCCGGAGTACCGCCTTCCGAAGGAGGTGCTGGCAAAAGAGGTGAAGGCCATCGAACAGAGCGGCGTAAACATCCACTGCAACGTAAGAATCGGGGAGGCGGTCTCCTTTGAGGAATTGAAAAATCAGAGCGACGCCGTCTACGTGGCGATCGGAACACAGCAGTCGAGAACCCTGGGCATACCGGGTGAGGATTTACCGGGTGTGGAAAACGGCCTTATCTTCTTAAAACGAAT
>NZ_JBKVCZ010000264.1:0-3265 GCF_046966825.1 Hungatella sp.
CATCCATAGAAGGCCAACTCTCCGATCTCTTCGAGCCTGGCGGAGAAACGCACTTCGTTTAATACACGGCACCGGTTAAATACGGATGGGTAGATGCTTATAAGTGAATCCGGAAGGATGGCCCGAATCAGTTTTACGCAGTTTTCAAAGGCGGATTTTCCAATATGTCTGACTCTCTCCGGAAACTGGATGGTCTGCAGGACGAGACAGTCTGCGAATGCCTCCTCCCCGATCATTTCCACCGAATCCGGAAGGATGACCCGGTCGATGGCTTCATTGCCTGCAAAGGCCCGTTCGCCGATCACGGTAATTCCATCGGGAACGACGACCCGTTCCTCGCTTCCGCGATACCGAAGCAGCGTGGTCCCACTGATGGAGAAATTCCCCAGGACCTGGGTATGGATTTCCCGGACTATGGACGGAACGCCCGTTTCATCCTGGCCGCTTAAGCCGGTAAGCTCGTATTCACTTCCATCCGCCAGGCGGATGGTATGAAGCGTGGAGCAGTTCTTAAACGCGTCTTTGTGAATGGCCACCCGGTCGCTGGCAAATTCCACCCGTTCCAGATTGATGCAGTTTCGGAAGGCGCGGCTCCCGATTTCTGTAAGACTGGCGGGAAGCCTTACGGAAATGATTCCTTTTTTATCAAAGAAACAGCTTTTCCCGATCGCGGTAATTCCCTCGGCCAGTTCCACGTGTTTTAAATTTGTGAGAAAACGGGTGATGACGCCATCCTGTATCTCCATCATCCGGCAGATATCGGCGGCAATGGCGCGGACAGCCTCGGGAGCGTCGGAACCGGGGGCCATGGCGGCGACTGCATTGGCCATATGATAGGAGGTTCCGTCGGAAAATGCGATATCCAGAAGACCGCTGCATCCGGTAAAACAGTCACAGATATGTTGAATATCAAGCTCCGGAGAGATCAGGATGCGGCGGAGCCTGACATCATTTAAAAATGTCTGAAGGCCCAGAGACTGAACCCCGGGCATATTTACAGTCTCCAGGCTGTCACAGTAAAGAAAGACGCAGTTGCCAAGCGCCTTGACGGAGCCAGGGATCGTGATGGCTGTAAGGCTGTGGCAGCGGTGAAATGCGTAGCTGCCGATGGTGTCCAGCCTGTCCGGCAGCGTGATCTCCGTCAGCTTCCGGCAGCCCTTAAAGGCGTCATCAGAGATGACCGTGACCGTATCAGGAAGAAGAATCTGCTCCAGTGAGGTACAGCCCTTAAACGCCCCTTTTCCGATGGTGTGGACGCCACTGGGAACGGCAACGGAACGGTTCCGTGTCACACATTGTTCCAGAATTCCGTTTTTTATGACCAGGCCGTCATTGTTATTCGGTTCTGAGCCTGTGCTGCTGCTGTTTGGGATATTTGTATCTGTTCCATTCATCTCTGGTCCGCCTCCTCCTCATAGAATATTGCTTTTAATATCTGTTTCATTTCTTCCACATTGCCGCAGTGATAGAGAAGCTGCTTGTATTTTTTCGTTCCGCTCCTCTTCTTCATGCAGTAGGAAGCCAGCTTCTTTATATAAGTCAGCGTGTAGGTCTCATCATAATGGCGGGAGGTCAGTTCCAGCTGGCCCATTAAAAGGCTGTATTTGTCTTCGGTAACACTGCGGCCGGTAAGACGGCTGAAAATGTACGGATCCTGGAGGGCGTAACGGCCGATCATCACTCCGTCTGCGCCGGTGGCCTCCAGCATGTGCTGCGCTTCGCAGTCGGAAAAGATTCCGCCGTTGGCTATGACAGGGATGGATACGGCGGACTTTGCCTGTTCGATCTGATCGTAATACGGAGTGCCGTCATACATCATACTGCGGCTCCTCCCATGGATAGAGACCATGTCAGCGCCGGCTTCCTCACACATCTTCGTGAATTCCGCGGCAATCAGCTCGTCCTGCCGGATGCCGACGCGCGTTTTTACGGTTACCGGCTTTCCGCTTTTTTTACAGCCGCGGATGACAGCGGCCGCCCGTCTGGGATTGGCCAGAAGCGCGCTGCCCTCTCCGCTCTTAAAGATATTCGGTACCGGACATCCCATATTGATATCAATGATATCGAAGCCGGACAGAGCCTCGCTGCAGGCAGCCCGTTCCATCACCGCAGGATCGGAGCCAAGAAGCTGTACGGCCCGGATCCGCTCTTCGCTGGTGGTGTACAAAAGCTTTTCTGTGGCTTTATCTTTATATTTCAGCGCGTTGGCGCTGACCATTTCCGTAAAACAGAGGCCAGCTCCCAGCTCCTGACACAGCATTCGAAAGGGCCAGGAGGTGTAGCCGGCCAGGGGCGCCATCAGCACATTGGAAGGGAGAAGCAGATGGTTTAGCCTTAAAGGATTTGTGTTCATACTAATTACTCCATAGGTGTTGTCAGTTCCTTCTATTTTACCGTAAAAGAGCTGTTACGGCAATGAAAATTAAAACGGTGGATAAAGGAAGGGAGAACTCTGTTCTTCCCCTCTCATTATCCACCGCAGAATTAATCCATGGTGACGAGATCGATGGACGCCGGATTGATGAATATGCGTATGCGCTCCACGGAAACCGTGTCGTAAGAGCCGATCTGCCGGTTCCTTATATCTTCCAGAAGCTGATCCTTACCTGCCATAAAGAGCTCCATATCATCAAGAAGATAATCGAACTCGATTCCTACATACGGGTCATCCGATTCCTTATCCGAGTATCGCAGATAAGGGGCAACCGCTTTTACGTTATAGGTGATCTGAAAACGAATGGTGTTCTCCGGAACGGTCTCATCCGGTAAAATCTCTGTGGAATCAGCCGAGTGTCTGTGAAAATAGTAATTACCGTATATTCTCAGCTTCTGCTCTTCCTGAAGCTGAAAGGAGTAGTCGAGATTCTCAGTTGTCATCTTCACATCGCCAATCATGGTCCTGCCGGAATAGGCGAAAGATGAAAATTCGGAGAAGGAAATTCCGGTGCCGATTCCGGTAATGAATACTCCGCTGCAGAAAACTGCGATCAGCGCTTTATGTAAGTTACGCATCCTGTACCTCCTCTGTAAGTGGAACGGCGGTTTCTTCCGCCTCATAATGATTCGTTTTATTCATGCGAAGCAGGCTTACGCAGAACCAGGTAAATGCACCGCTGCAAAGCACGGTGCCTAACAGAACCAGGGTAATCCCTGTCAGGGGATATCCCTTAAACAGCCACACGATCAGAATGCCGAAACAGAACAGTGATCCCAGCACGAACAGACCGCCAAAAAGGGCCAGAAACATCATAAACAGATTCCAACA
>NZ_JBKVCZ010000265.1:0-3252 GCF_046966825.1 Hungatella sp.
GTCGCATATGGCTTCGCGCACCTGGATCAGATGCTGCCGCAGGTAGTCGATCCGGTAGTCGTCGAGCACCGTCTTTTCCCCATTTTCCAGAGTCACCAGCTGATCCTCGGCGCCGATGCCGTTTTCCACGATAAACAGCGGAAGCTGATACCTGTCATAGAGGCGGTTCAGCGTGTAGCGAAGCCCCTTGGGATCGATCTGCCAGCCCCAGGCGGTGGCCTTTAAATACGGATTCTTATATCCCTTTGACAAGTTGCCGCCGGTCGGCTCACCAAGCTCTGTATGCGTGGTGGCGCAGATGCTGGAATAGTAGCTGAAGGAGATGAAATCCACTGTGTTTTTCAGGATTTCCTGGTCCTCCGGCTCCATACGGATCTCAATTCCATGGGCCTTAAAATAGTTTAAGAGATACTTCGGATACGTTCCGCGGGCGTGAATATCTGCGAACAGGAGCGTTTCCCTGTCTTTCTCCATGGTCGCAATGATATCGTCCGGATCGGGAGTCAGGGGATAGACCGTAATTCCCAGAATCATACAGCCGATCTTCGCACCGGGCATCAGCTCATGGCCCAGCTTTACAGCCATGGCGCTGGCTACCAGCTCGTGGTGCATGGCCTGGTACAAATCCTGTTCCGTCAGCTGTTCCGCCGGCGTCTTAATGCCCCCGCTCATAAACGGGGCGTGAAGAAGGGAATTGATCTCGTTAAAGGTCAGCCAGTACTTCACCTTATCCTTATATCTGGTGAAAATGGTGCGACAGTACCGCTCGAAAAATCCGATCAGCTTCCGGCTTCTCCAGCCGTCGTACTTTTCCGCCAGCCCCAGCGGAGTCTCATAATGGGATATGGTAACCAGTGGTTCTATCCCGTATTTTAAGCATTCGTCAAACAGGCGGTCATAAAATTCCAGCCCTTTCTCATTGGGCGTCTCCTCGTCTCCCTCCGGAAAGATTCTCGACCAGGCGATGGAGGTTCGGAATACCTTGAATCCCATCTCTGCAAAGAGACGGATGTCTTCTTCGTAGCTGTGATAGAAATCGATCGCTTCCAGCTTCAGATTGTCTGCGGTGGGCCCCTCCGTCCGCTCTCCCCGCAGGCCGTGGGGAAGAACATCCTGGACAGAAAGACCTTTCCCGTCTTCGTTATACGCTCCCTCACACTGATTGGCGGAAACCGCGCCGCCCCATAAAAAATTTTCCGGAAATGTCATCATTCGTCCCTCCATCAATGCAGCCTCAAAAGCGGTTCTCCTGTCTTCACATGGCCTTCAGCCGCCGCGTCGACAGAACTGTAGTTAAAATGATTGGATATGATGACAGGTGTGATAACATCGTATCCTTCTGCTTTTATCGCTTCTAAATCAAATTCCAGAATGCAGTCTCCCACTTTTACCGTGTCGCCGGACTTCATTTTTACATGGAAATGTTTTCCTTTTAAATTTACCGTGTCCAGGCCAACGTGGATCAGAATCTCCGCCCCGTCCTCCGACACAAGCCCCATGGCGTGGCCCGTTTCAAAGATCGTGGAAATGGTTCCGTTCACCGGAGATACCACGCGTCCCTCCGACGGCTGTATCGCAATGCCTTTTCCCAGAATGCCTTCCGCAAATGTGGGATCATTGACTGTTTCCAGGGATACGGCCTCGCCGGTAAGCGGAGCAGCGACCATAACCGCCTTCGTACTTAAGGCATCCTGAGGCTGGTCTTTGGCACTCGTTTCGCCGTCCTCGTCCTGCGGATCCTTATACAGTACATAGGAAATGATGAACGCAATCACGACACTGACCGCCGCACCTGCACAGGCAAAGTAGAAGCTGGTGAGTGTGTCGCCGCCTAAATAGCTGGGCAGTGTCAAAAATCCGGGGGAACCGCCTGAATAGTTCTTAACATTTAAGATTCCCATCAGGAAGCCGCCCACACCGCCGCCGATCATGGCCGCGTACAGTGGTGTCTTGAAGCGGATGTTGATTCCGTAAAGTGCAGGCTCTGTAATTCCGCAGACTGCCGTGATTCCGGCCGAGGAGGCCAGCTGCCTGATCTCAGATTTTTTGCTCTTGAATGCTACCGCCAGAGCCGCGCCGCCCTGCGCCACATTGGAGCCAAGCATACCCGGATAGATCAGGGTATCGTAGCCCATGGTCATACGGTTGTTGATGCCGATAGGGATCAGTCCGTAATGGGTTCCTGTCATGACTAAAAGCGGTGTAAATGCACCTACCAGGGCCGGTACCAGCCAGCTGCAGTAATTGTTTAAGCTGTGTACGCCGGAGGCGATTAAGTTACTGATAATGGTCCCGATCGGTCCGATGACCACCAGGCCCACGATTCCCGTCACGATGGCTGTGATCAGAGGCTTTGTAAAGAATTTCACAGGTTTCGGAGAAATCCGGTCTGCGATCGGCTCTACATAGGACATGAACCATACGATCAGGATAATCGGAAGTACGGAGGATGAATATCCCGCATTGGTGATTGGAAGCAGGAAGATTCGGATCGCTTCCCCGCTCTCCTTCGAGGCCGCCACCATATTGATAAAATCCGGATGGAGCAGCATACCGCCCAGCATCATCGCCAGGTAAGGATTGCATTTGAACTTTTTAGCTGCGGAATTCGCCAGCAGAATCGGCAGGAAATAGAACGCCGCGTCCGCCATAAAATTCAGGGTCTGGTAGGTGGTGCCCGTCTTGTCCACCAGGCTGAACGCCGTTAAAAGCGCCAGGATCGCCTTGATCATACCGGCGGCCGTGATGGCCGGAAGAATCGGTGTGAAGATGCCGGAAAGTGTGTCCACCATCCGCGCTACGATCTTCCTGTCGTCCTTCTTATCTTTCCCTGAGCCGCTTTCGTCTTCGGCCGTGTGCTCGCACATCTCCGTCAGCGGCTTGTATACGCTGGCCACGTCGCTGCCGATTACGACCTGATACTGGCCGCCTTTGCTGATGACGCCCATGACGCCGTTCACTTTCTTTAAGGCCTCCGTCTGTGCCTTTCCCTCGTCTTTTAAATTAAAACGGAGTCTGGTGGCACAATGGGTAAGCCCGGAGATATTCTCTTCTCCGCCGATTTTTATAAGGATTTCTTCTGCAAGTTTTTTATAATCCATTTACTCGGTCCCCTCTTTTCTTTTGATGGACTCATCGTAACACATCATACCCATTTCTTCACTACGGAAAACGGGAAATGGTTCACCGTTTCAAAAAACATCAAAAAAACCGCTGTTTTTTTGAAACAGCGGTTCAAAACAGATTCTTATT
>NZ_JBKVCZ010000266.1:0-3238 GCF_046966825.1 Hungatella sp.
GCTCCATCCACTCTTTCTGAAAGGTGTATTCGACCCCGTGCAGAGAGAGAAACGTCCGCTCCCCGGAAGCCTCCACGAGGCAGTAACAGCAGCCATTTTCTTTTTCGGGGAGATAAACCGGGATGGGAAAACCATGAGCAGTCAGCGCATCCTTGACGAAGCTGCCGTATATTCCGCCGCCGACCGGGGAGAGGAAGGTGAATTGTGAGCCGGAGTACAGCAGCACGTGCGCCACGTTGCAGGCACAGCCCCCAAGTGCCATGGTCTGACTCTTTGGATGGAGATCTTCTCCGGTTACGGGAAGATGATCCAGCTTCAGGATGATGTCCACGCAGGTGGAACCGACAACCAGTATTTTTTTCATAAGTGCCTCCGGTATCCTAATTTTTTCGTTATAAAAACTTAAGATTATTATACGCGGAACTGGAAGTTCCTTCAATTGCTTTTCCATATTTCCTATGTTAAACTTTTAGGGAACTGCTAAATACGAAAGAAGAGAGATGAAGATAGATGTACGATCAGATCACAGTTATGGCAAAGGAACTTTATGAGAAAAGCGTGGCGCTAAGAAGAGACCTGCACCGGCACCCGGAGACGGGCTGGCTGGAGATGCGCACCTCTGCCGTCATCGCCGGGATTTTAACGAATCTGGGCTATGAAGTGCTGACTGGCCGCCAGGTGGTGGATGACAGAGCCAGAATGGGCCTTCCATCCGATGATGCACGGCGGGAGCACGCAAAGCTGGTCAGGGAAAGCTGGGATACGCCCCTTACATACCTGACAGAGGAGATGGAGGCGGGATACACCGGGGTAATCGGAATCCTGCGCTGCGGGCAAGGCCCCGTATGCGCCCTCCGTTTTGATATCGACGCCCTCGGCGTCCTGGAGGATGAAAACACCAGCCACAGACCGGCGCGGGAGGGCTTTGCATCGCAGTGCCCCGGCGTCATGCACGCCTGCGGCCACGACGGCCATACCGCCATCGGCCTCGGCGTGGCGGAAGTGCTCATGAATCTACGGGCACAGCTGCACGGAACGGTAAAACTGATCTTTCAGCCCGCCGAAGAAGGCGTGCGGGGAGCCAGAGCCATCGTTTCCAAAGGCCATTTGGACGATGTGGATTATTTCGTCGGAACGCATCTTGCGCCTTTGGACGGCCCCGATGACGGAGCGGTGACTCCGGCGACCTATGGCTCCCTTGCGACCACCAAGTACGACGTCCTCTACCGCGGTGCACCGGCCCATGCGGGCGGCTTCCCTGAAAAGGGACGAAACGCCCTTCTTGCGGCGGCCTGCGCGGCGATGGGATTAGCGGCGATACCGCGTCACAGCGAAGGCGCCAGCCGGGTCAATGTGGGGACGCTTCACGCAGGCACCGGAAGAAATGTCATCCCCGATTACGCAAAAATGGAGATAGAGCTGCGAGGGGAGACGACTGAGATCAACGAGTATATGGCAGAGAACGCCAGACGCGTCTGTGAGGCGGCTGCGGCCATGTACGGCTGTACCTGTGAGATGATCTGCATGGGCGCCGCCGATTCCCACCACAGCGATTTGACGCTGGCAGACAGGGCCGCTGCGGTTATTGAGCGGGAGCTTCCCGATATCCGGGTCAGCAGTGTGCGCTGCGCCAGAAACTGGGGCAGCGAGGACATTTCCCTGATGATGAACCGTGTTCAGTCTCATGGCGGCCAAGCCATCTGCATGCGCAATATAACGGCCATGGAAGCGCCGCAGCATACGGCAGATTTCGATTTCGACGAAAAGGTGCTGGAAGAAGGAATACGGATCTTTTCCGCCATTACTTACGATTTACTGCGGGATGAGCCGCTGCGAGACTGAACAGTTACTACTATACAACAAGGAGAATACGAATGAAAATTATCATATCCCCGGCCAAGAAGATGCGGGTACAGACAGACATTATGGAGGAGACGGGCATGCCTGTTTTTTTGGAGGATGCGAAACGGCTTCATGATATTTTAAAGGCGTATTCCATGGAGCAGCTGAAGAAGCTGTTCGGCGCCAATGACGCGATTACAAGGCAGAACTACGAGCGTTACCAGACAATGGATTTAGAGAGGAGCCTGACACCGGCCGTACTGGCTTATGTCGGCCTCCAGTACCAGTCCATGGCTCCCGATATTTTCACCGCCTCCCAGTGGGAATATGTGAAGGAACATTTACGGATACTCAGCGGATTTTACGGCGTTTTAAAGGCATGTGACGGCGTTGTTCCATACAGGCTGGAGATGCAGGCCAGACTCCCGGTCGATGGAAAGAAAGATTTGTATGGTTTCTGGGGAAACCGGATCTATGAGGAGCTGACGGCAGACGGGGATGGCGTAATTGTCAATCTCGCATCGAAAGAGTACAGCCGCGCGGTGGAACCGTGGCTTACCGCTTCCGACACCTTCATCACCTGTATCTTCGGCACAGAGCAGGAGGGAAAGGTCCGTGTGAGAGCGACCGCCGCGAAAATGGCGAGGGGTGAGATGGTGCGTTTCATGGCCGCAAACGGCGTAAAGACCGCCGAAGAGCTAAAGGAATTTCATGCATTAGGATACCGTTACCGGGAAGAATATTCCTTTGAAAATGAATATGTTTATGTTCAGGAGACTTGATTATGCGGCATAAAAAGAATATTTGGAATTATTTTGTACTCTGTCTGGCAGTGGTATTTGCGAGCCTCATGCCCACGACAGCGTACGGGGCGGCAGACTGGCCGTCCGAAGTGGCCATCGAGGCGGATGGCGGAATCCTGATGGACGCGGAGACCGGAACGATCCTTTATGGGAAGAATATCAACGAGGCGTATTATCCGGCCAGCATCACGAAGCTTCTGACGGCCCAGGTAGTGCTGGACCGCTGTAAACTGGATGAAACGGTGGAATTCTCACAAAATGCGGTCTACAACGTGGAACAGGGAAGCAAGAGCCTGAGCATGGATACAGGAGACCGGATGTCGGTGAAGGACAGCCTGTACGGCCTGATCCTGCATTCTGCCAATGAGGTGGCCAATGCACTTGCGGAGCATGCGGCCGGAAGCACGGAAGAATTTGCAAGGCTGATGAATCAAAAGGCAGAGGAGCTTGGCTGTACCGGGTCTAATTTCGTCAATCCCAGCGGTTTAAACGATCCGGAGCATTACACGACGGCCTACGATATGGCATTGATCGCCCGGGCGGCGATGAATTATCCTGAGATCGTTGATATCATGGGGACGAGAGTCTATAAG
>NZ_JBKVCZ010000267.1:0-3178 GCF_046966825.1 Hungatella sp.
GCATCAGTTTTTTTGAATTAAACTTATCGGCTACCCATCCACTGATCAGATAGCCGGGAACAGCAAGGCTTGCATATGCCGCTGTCAAATTCCCCATCTGTGCGTTGGTTAAATCAAACACCGTTTGAAAAGACGAATAAAACATAACCGGAAAAAAGATGATATTTCCCACATTGGCCGCAAGAGAAAAAAAGATTAACGGCCAGATTCGATTGCCCAGCTTTTTCATGAAAGACCTCCTTTTGTAAATACGTTCAATCAATTTTATTAAGCATGCTTAATACTAGTTTAAAGGAATAACCTGAATTGTCAAGCAGAAATTTTTATTTCCACTCAAAATCCAGGTTATCCGCCTATTTGATATTCTATTTTATTCCGCCCCCTCATGACTCCTCCTGAAACGCATGGGGATAATGCTTTCTCAAAAAAGTCTTACTGTTTTGAATCACCCGGTAGATGACCTTATCACTCATTCCAAGATTATAAAAATAATTGGAGGTGGTGATATCCATGACCGTCTCCCTGGTAATGAGATGGGGATGCTCGTGGCGGTGAAGCAGCAGCTCCCTGGTACTCCCCCGGCAGGCAATCAGATAAATCTCGTTCTGCCTTTCACTCACATCCAGCCGATACTCATCAAGGAACTCACGGACCAGCCGGGTATAGGTGTTTCCGTTTTCCCAGTAGAGACCCGGAGTACTTCGGTTGTAACTGTAATAAAACCTGGCAAAATCAGGATTTTCATCGATAATCAGCCAGTCCAGAAACACGACGGTATAGAAGCGCTCCGCGCTGTCCAGCCCGCTCATGGCGGACAAATCCATCTTCTGAATCCCCTCCTCCAGATACTCTGCCGTAATCCTCGCCGCAAGGCGGTCTTTCGACTCAAAATAATAGGCAATCAAACCGGATGTCACCCCGGCCCGCTCGGCAATCTGGCGGAACGTAACTTTGCCATATTCTTTTTCTAGAAAGCACTCCCTGGCCGCGCTTAAGATACTCTGGGCCGCCGGCGTATCGAGATTGGACTGTTTTGTATTTTCTATTTCTTCACACTGTTTAAACCGCATCGTTCTCCTCAACTTTCTATCAGACTGACTCCCGTTTCCAACCGGATTCAATAGTATTGATTATAATGGGTCGTACAAATAAAATCAATAGATAATCGGTTCTTTTTATTCTTGACGTTCAATTATTATTCTGATATTATTTAAGCATGTTTAGTTTAGCACTATAATTCGTTAAATTAGGAGGGGTCCTATGAATACGTTTATTGAGGTTCTTGGTGTGACGGATGCACTGGTATTTATATTGTATATCCTGATTATTATTTCTATCGGCTTTTTCGCATCACGAAAGGTAAAAAATGCAAAAGATTTTTCCACCGCGGGGCAGTCTCTGACTCCTCTGGTCTTAATCTCATCCTTTCTCGCCACCTTTTTTGGCGCATTTTCTGGGTCTGGCGCCATGGAGATGGTTGGGATGTTCGGCCTGACAGCTATCACCATCCTGTTTAGCTCCAATGTGGGCTGGTTCATCATGTCATTGATGGCGAAAAATATGCGCAACTCCGGAGCTCTCACTTATCCGGAATACATACGCTGTCTGGCGGGGGACGATGCACGTGTGGCTTCCTCCTCCATCAGCATGGTCTATTTAATCGGACAGATTGCCGGACAATTTGTCGCCTGTGGTACGATTGCACAGCTGCTGGGAATCTGTTCCTTTCAAACCGGAATCATTGCCGGAGGCATCATCATCATTTTGCTGACCGTCAGCGGCGGACTGGCCGGAATCGCGGTTACCGACAGTATCCAGCAGATTTTTATCACCGTAATGTGTGTCATTGTAGTGCCAGTCATCGTTTTTACCAAAGCCGGAGGAATCGGCGCCGTGTTCGCGGCGACAGAGCCGGAGAAGCTCAGCCTGGTTCACGGAGCGCCATTGGGCTACGGGCTTGGCACCTTTCTCGCCCTGGTTCTCTCCTACTGCTGTGAACCGACACTGGCCCACAAGATTTTCGCGTCCAGGGATGCCAAAACGGCTGTGCGCAGTTCCATGACTGCCAGTATCCTTGGATTTCTCTTTACGATTCCCATGTGGACCGCGGCATTGACAAAGCCCATCTTATTTCCGGAGGGACAGATGGTTGCTTTTCTTCCCATCGCCATGAAAACATATCTTCCGCCTGTGCTGCGCGGCATTGGTATTGCAGCTTTT
The DNA here is from genome assembly GCF_046966825.1 of Hungatella sp. NCBI lineage: Bacteria > Bacillati > Bacillota > Clostridia > Lachnospirales > Lachnospiraceae > Hungatella > Hungatella sp. The sequence goes on from NZ_JBKVCZ010000267.1 coordinate 2,221, forward strand.
GTCAGTCTTCTGCTCACTACAGGAGATGCGCTTCTGCTGACGGAGACCGCCATCATTTCCAACGATATCCTCCCACGGTTCCATCGAACACGGACGGAGCGGGAGGGGCTGTTTATCAACCGTTTTCTTGTGCTGGTTATCGGTATCCTGGCTATTATTTTGGGGTTGTATTTCCAGAGCGTCTGCGTGGTAATGCTGCTGTTTACCGGCATGTATGGGGCATCCGTATTTCCGCCCGTCCTGCTGGCCAACATTATGAAGTATCCACCGGAAAAGAAGGTGGTCGCTCCCTGTATGATAACCGTCGCCGTGCTGACCGCTGCCATGGACCTCTTTCCCGCATTTCCCACGGAAGGAGTCTTTATCGGGGTTCCCTTAAATATCATACTGCTGCTAACCAGCTCCTGGGTAGTCAGGAAACGGTCTGCCATGCAGCCAGCCCCTGAAATTTAATACAGATAATGCTTGTCGTTTTTCCAACTTTACGGTACTATTAGAACTAGGAAATCAAGGGAGAATGACGCTATGAATACCAATATCGATACGATTACCATACCGGTGAGACTGGACGCCGCCACATTCCGCAGCTTTGCCATCTTCGACACGTTAAAACGGCAGAAGCGCTGGAAATCGCCGGCCATCTTTGCCGCAATTCTGATGGCCTCCGCCATCGTCTGCTTCGCCATGAACTCCAGGGCGGACCAGGCCGTCCTGCTTGGGAGTGTGCTGACCGCCATCGCCCTGGGGCTGCCTGCCGTCTATTTCGGCATGTTTTTCTACTCTCTGGACAACCAGGCAAAGGCCATGAAACTGAACGCGGCCCGGTTGGTTTACACCGTGGAGCTGAGCGGCAGGGACGACGGCATCCATGTGACAAGCGCCTCCGGCGAGGGCCAGACGGCACAGTTTCACTGGAAGGATTCCTTTGCGGCCTACCGGGCGGCAGACTGCATCTACC
>NZ_JBKVCZ010000268.1:0-3154 GCF_046966825.1 Hungatella sp.
TGGTTAAGACCACCCCCGTGGGAAGGACTCTCTCCGGCCGCTTCTCCGTATGGTAAAAATCCCACACATCGCCCGGATATAAGACGCCTGCCGCAATGGCCTTCGCCGTGTCGATCACGCTGCCTCCTCCTGCTGCCAGCACGAAATCCAGCCCTTCTCGCCTGCACAGCGAAATCCCCTGACGCACCAGCGACAGTCTGGGATTGGGACGGACGCCCCCCAGCTCCCGGTATTCCACACCAGCCTCTGTCAGTGATTTTGTGATCGCACCGTACGTCCCCGCAGCCTTTAAGCTCTCTCCTCCATACAGCAGCAGAATCCGCCTGGAGTAAGCAGCCGTTTCCCGCCCCACCTCGTTATGGGTTCCCCTTCCAAACAGGATGCGGGTAGGATTGTACCAGATAAAATTATTCATGTTTTTCCCCCATATCTTTCCGATAAGCGCCCAGTTCGCCATAGACTCCCGTCAGAGCGTCATACGCATGGTTAAATATCTCATACAGGCGGTCGTACCGCAGACGGTTTTCCTCCCTCGGCATCACTGTATCCACGATGGTGTTAATCCTTTTCGCCTCGGAGAAATCCCGGTATATTCCCACGCCCACGCCGGCGCACACCGCCGCACCCATGCTGGTTGCCTCCTCCCGGTATGCCGGTATTTTTAATGGCATCTGGAAGATATCCGAGAGAATCCGGGGCCACGTCTGCCCCTTGGCGCCTCCGCCGATCAGCATCAGCTCCTTCATCTCACGTTCCCGCCGCATACTCTCTAAAATAACCCGCAGATTGTATCCAACGCCTTCCAGCACGGCCCTGGATAAGTCATGTTTCCCGGTCGTCACCGACAAGCCCACAAAGGCGCCTCTGGCATCCGGATTCCAGCGCGGTGAGCGCTCCCCCAGAAGATAGGGAAGGTATAGAAGACCACCCGCTCCCGGTGCGGATTCCATGATTCCCCTGTTGATCCGCTCATAAGGGCTTTCTCCCGTTTTCGCGGCCTCCTCCATCTCTCCGCGGCACAGCGCATTGCGGTACCACTGATAAGAATAGCCTGCCGCCTGCATGGTACCGCAGGGAGTATAGAGCTCCGGGTCCAGATGAACCCAGTTAAACGTCCGCATCTCAGGATCGAATAACGGCTCCCTCGACGCCAGCGATATCCAGGACGATGATCCCAGCACCAGATAGGCACTCCCCTCATCCACCACACCGGCCCCGACACAGGCGCAGCTTCCATCCCCGCCTCCGATCACTACAGGAGTTCCCTCCAAAAGTCCTGTGGCCTCTGCGGCTGCTTTCGTCACGCCCCCGGCGATATCGGTCGATGGATGCAGCTCCGGAAGCAGATCTTCATCGAGGTCCAATGCCCTTAATATCTCTTCGGACCACATTTTCGCCCGGATATCGAAGAGATTCGTTCCCGACGCGTCGCTGTAATCCGTCACGAACTCCCCCGTCAGACGGCAGATGATGAAATCTTTGGCATGCAGCATCTTATAACAGCGGCGATAGACGTCCGGCTCGCGGCGGCGCACCCATAAGAGCTTTGCCGCAGAATAGGAGGCGCTGAGCCTGTGGCCCGTAATCTCATATCCGCGCTCCATACCGATACGTTCCACCATCCACCGTTCCTCTTCCACCGCTCTCGTATCCGCCCAGATGATCATCGGGCGCAGGGGATTCCCCTCCCGGTCCACAGGCAGGCAGCCCATCATCTGGGCGCTGAAGGACACGGCGGCTATCCTCTCCGGCCGTATCCCTGTTTTTTCCAGTAGCTCTCTCGTCGATGCACAGACCGCATTCCACCAGTCCTCCGGGGCCTGTTCCACAAACCCCGGCTGCGGGTAACTCGTTGGATATTCGTGGACACAGCTGGCTACCAGCGTTCCGTCTGCGCGATAGAGTGTGGCCTTATTTCCGCTGGTTCCAAGATCGTGGGCCAGAATACAGGTGTCCCCGCGGTCTCCAGCATTTCCTAAAGTTCCCTGTCCCATGGCGCCTCCTTACAGCGGCAGCTGCACCAGAGCAGCCGGCATCTCATGTTTTAAATTCACCTTTCCCGGTCCCGTCACAAGGTCGAAGCAGGAGGCGATAATCCGGCCGTCCCATACAATCGGCTCCCCTGGCTGATCCAGTCCTCCGTCTGCGCCTTTGCAGTCCGGGCTCTGGGCAATCCGCCGTACCGCTCCTCCGGGTGTCACCTGCACGATCGCATTGGCACAGAAATCCGCGATATATAAGTTTCCTTCCTCGTCGAATATCATGCCATCCGTGCTTTTAAGCTCCTCCGGATCCCGGGCGAACAGCGTGTTTTCGTCCAGGCTTCCGTCCTCCTTAAACGTAATCCGGTAAACGGCTCCGTCCCCGAAATTCCCCACATAGAGCCGTCCTTCCCGATCAAAGACAATCCCGTCGGCGCCATACTGGCAGTCCGGATTCTCCGTCACAAAGGTGGCGAAGATATGGCGGTCCTCCAGGGTATTGGTGATCTGAATTCCTTCCTCGTCAAGGCCGAACCGGTATACGCAGCTCACCAGCTTTCCATCCGGCCTCCTGACCGGATGCAGATAGCTCTGTGTGACGTACATGTACCCGCCTCTGATGCGGATACCGTTAGGATGCTCCATGTGTTCCGCCACGACGACAGTCTTTAAGATGTTACCTTCCTCATCTACCGTAAGCTTCAGAATTCTGCCCTTGTACAGCAGCTCTTCCCGTTCGCTCCAGCCCTGGTTGTCGCAGAGATAGAGATTCCACTCGTCATCAAAGGCGATCCCCATATTTCTGGCCACCCCGGTCTCCGGATGAACCGGTACGTCGAACCACTTTCGCACATGGCCCTCTTTATCGATCCGGACCACACAGCCGGAAATGCTGTCATCCGCGTAATTCGGGCAGGACAGCACCAGATTTCCATGGCGGTCTACTGCCATCCCGTCAGGTGTGCATACGTACTCCGGCAGCGTGCAAAACAGTCTGCTCTCTCTCATTCCAACTCCTCCATTTCTAAAATCGAACCACGATTTTCTTCGTATCCGGCTTCTTCGCCTCAATCAGTTCAAATGCGTCGGTAATCCGCTCAAAGGGGATCACATCAGAGATAAAGTCCATGGGATCCAGAACCCCCTGGTTAATCCACGCCATAATCTGGGAA
>NZ_JBKVCZ010000269.1:0-3143 GCF_046966825.1 Hungatella sp.
CTTCCGAACACACTGCCTCCGACAGTCGCCCCGTTCCGAAACTGAACGCCCACAATCGCCCGCGTGCACTCCTTAAAAACTCCCTGAAAATATGTATTCAGTCCTTCATGTGTCTCCAGCATGCGCAGGGTGCACATGCAGCCGATCCGGAATTCCTCATCCGTCTCCTCGATCGTATCAAGCCCCAGTCCCGACAAATCGATCAGGGTCATTTTCACGCGGTTCTGAAGCTTCAGCCACATCATACCGCCGCCTACAATACTGCTCTTTTTCTGATTCAGCTCATAGGCCTCTGAAAGGCTTCCCGCCTTCACGTAATTTTTAAACCTTACCACCAGAATTTCCTCCTGACTCCAAAGCTTTCCTTCTTTTGCAACAACAGAATAAAGAGTCCGGTTCGCCGGACTCGCACGCCGAAGCACGGCTGTTTCACCAACCACACCTCCCTGGCACGGAGTGTGCATACCCGGTCAAGCGGGGCACGCTGCTCCTGCAAAGCATTTTTTCATGGGCTGCAATTTTCTGTTAAATAGTAACTGTTACTCGAAATAAAATATTCCGCATTCGGCCTCATGCCCCGCCTCACTCCGGGCAGACATAAAGCCGGAAAAAGTATATCATACTCACTCCGGCTTTGACAATCGATTCTTCGGTTTTCCGTTGTTTTTCTACATTTTTCGACTTTTCCCTGATGATTCACCGGGAAGTTAAGGCACTTTTCCGCCCCGGCTTCCCCTCATTTCGACTCTGATGTCTTTTTCCCCGCGAAAGGCCATTCCTATCACTGCCGGATCAGCCCCGTCATATATTCCGGACTCTCCTCAAAACACCTGCGGAATCCTTCCACCGTATCCGGAAATTCAATCCCACAGTCTCGTATTTTTTCTGTATCCATCAGAAGGTTCCTGGGCTGATCTGCAAACCGCTCCCGGTCAGGAATGAGTAGTCCGCTTCTGTCCTCCCCTTCCGTCACCATCGCCAGAACCTTTCTCGCCGTGTCATATGTGGACAGCGTACCTCCGCTGCCAAAGTTATAGATTCCCGCCGGAAGCTTTCCCGCCGCCTCTATATTTTTCACGACCTCCATGGCCCAGGTGATTCCGCGATAATCGTGGACAGGAAGCGTCAATGGACGGTTTTGAATCAGAGCCTTCAGTAAATTCCCCAGAAGGTTGCTGTTGCTCTTTAGCCCACGCCAGGGGAAATCATACATCCACGGCAATCGAAGGCACACCGAGTCCGGAAGTATAGCCATAATTTTCTCCTCTGCCTGCCGTTTGTGAAGCCCGTAGACATTGACCAGCTCCGGAGTATTCTCCTCCTTTGCCGGTACCATGGTCCGGTTTCCCGCGTAAATCTGATCCGAACTCATAAAGATCAGCCGGCTCCCGGTCTCCCTGCAGGCCCGTGCCAGGTTCACAGCTCCGTTCACATTGACCGCCTCCGACAGGCCCGGATTTTCCTGGCACGTCCCGGTGTTGGAGATGGCCGCGCAGTGAATAACCAGCTGTGGGGCCGCCGCTCTCACGAATTCTGCCGCCGCGGCCTCATCCGTGATATCCAGATTCTCGTGATGTGCTCCTGTTATCTCATATTTTCCCTGATAAAATTTCATAATCCTGGAGCCCAGAAATCCGTTTGCTCCTGTTACCAACCATCTCTCCATACTGCTTCCTCCGTCACCTTATTCTCTGTCCATGATTTCCAGATATTTACTTTCCACCGGTCCGGTCAGCCAAACTCCGTTTTCAGACCGGTAAAATACCGCTCCGTCTCTCATCATTCTTTCCGTATCGACGCTCAATACCACCGGCTTTCCATGCCTTTTTCCAACCTTTACAGCCGTTTCATAATCGCCGGACAGATGGACGTACAGCCGACTCATGGATTTTAGCCCCTGAGCCATAATGGGCGGGAGAAAACGCTCCGCCGTCCCATGATACAGCACTTTGGGCGGTTTCGTTTCTTTCAGTTCCACATCCACCGGAATACTGTGCCCCTGGTTCGCCCGGATCAGCGAACAGTCTTCACTCATGCGGTAACGCCCCTTTTCATCCGTTCTCACAATCTCCTTCAGCATTTCCAGATCCAGAGGCCTTCCCGTTTTCTGAAATCCCTCAATCAATTCCTCCACATCAGCCCAGCCATGTTCATCCAGCGTGATGCCGGCCGCATCGGGCTGATGGCGAAGAACCAGGCTTAAAAACACGCTCATCTTCTTCCATTTATTATTTTTCGAATTGTCGTTCTTATTCTCCATCCTTTACTCCTTCATTTCTTCTCTTCCCACGTTCTCCTATCCGTTTCCGTCATACGAATCGTATTTAGATATCACGGCGGCAGGGCGTTTCGCCTCCGGATTGTATTTCCATTCCTGTTCCGTGCATTCATAACACCGAAGTCCGGTATCTGCAGACTGCGTCCATATCCGGTCCGTTCCCGGTTCCCAGCAGATTCCCCAGAAATCCCGCGCACGGTCCGTGATAAAGGCAAAAATACGTTCTCCGCTCTCTCCATCCTGAATCGTCACCCGAACCGATTGCAGACCGGTGCTCTCATCTGTCACCACATCCTGAACCGCCAGATACCGGCCGTCGCCACTGTACTGCGGTTCCGGGCGGAAGCTTCCCCAGCCTGGCCTGTAGTTCCAGCCCATCTCGTAATTCCTGGACCAGAATTCCCAAGCATCCCGGTCGCCCCCAAACACATTCATGTCAATATACGTTTCATCTCCCTCGTATCCGTTCAGCTTTTTCCGGTTTGTATACTGCCAGAACACCCAGTTCCAGTTACCTGTGTCCGGTTTCTTCATCACGTTTCTAATCCAAAGGGGATACTCCTCATATCTTCCTTCCAAATATAAATGCATCGTATCTTCCGTCGCATAGATCACCGGTTTGACGCCATAATGTGCCTCCAGCCCCTGCAGCATCACATCCAGCTGCGCGCATACCGTCTCTCGATCGGGCGGATTTACTTTCTTATCGCCATAGAATTCGAAATCAACCACTGGCGGAAGCATTTGCCGGAAGGCTGGTACTGTCTCTGTAAAATGCTTCAGCTGGCTCTCTCCCGGGCAGGCAATGCTGAAAAAATGGAATGACCCGATCCTGAGTCCCGTGTCCTTAGCCGCTTCCCAGATC
>NZ_JBKVCZ010000270.1:0-3067 GCF_046966825.1 Hungatella sp.
ATACAACCATACCATGGATTTATTCTACAATGAATTCTCCATCTCCCCGTTGGACCATTTTAAGAATTTATATAAAACAATCCGAAGCAAGGAGCAGGGCATCAACACCAACCTGGATTCCATCCAGGAGACGCTGCGGGAAGAGGCTTCAGGCGGGGCGTTCTACTGTGAGTATCCGGTGTTCCATGATTTGTTCCAGCTGGAACGAAGGGCCATAGAACGGACAGGGGATTCCATCTACCTCTGCCTTCTTACTGTCAGCGACCTGGACGGACATGTCCCCAAGCTTGCCATACTCAATAAGGCCATGGAGCATCTCAACAACGCCATACGCAATTCCCTCCGCTGCAGCGATGTGTACACCCGTTACAGCATCAGCCAGTACATTGTCCTGCTTCCAACCGTCACTGCCGAGAAGGGTGAGATGGTGTTAAAACGGATAACCTCTAATTTCCGAAAGCAATACAACCGAAAGGACCTGTGTGTGGATTTTAAGCTCCAGCCGGTCATGCCATGGGAACGCAGTCCTGAGACTGTAATCCCACTGTAAACATCATATTCATAAGGATCATAAAAGGGGCTGTGAAAAAATGGAGTTGATTTAATTCCATTTTTCCACAGCCCTTCTATTTTTATCAACATGCAGGAGAACAGCTATAAAGAGCGCATACTTCCCCTTACCCCAACAAAAGTATGCTTTTTCTTCTTTAAGCTACTTCCCTTTGCCTCTTCTGTTTATTATGAAATTTATAGAGATTATGACCAATTGAAACCAGAAATAACTCTAATCTTACCGATTCCAGTCCTCTTCTTACAATCCGTTTATACCAACGGTCATATTTGATGATTCCGAAGGTTCCTTCCGCTTGTATGGAGCGGTTCATTCGCAGCAGCGCTCCATGGATGCTCTGCAGATTTTCTAATACTTCCTGGTGCATGGAACTTAATTCCGCATTGATACGGACCGTCCTGTTTTTTTCTGTCTTCTTACATCTTTCTGCATAGGGACAGCCGCTGCAGTCTTCACAGGTATAGTATTCTTCCTGTCTGCCGTATTGATTCCCCTTCACTGCTTTCCGATACGCGAAGTGAAATTTCCTTCCGTTTGGACAGATTAGATCACCCTCTGAATCTGTTTCAAAATTTACTGCCCGGAACGGATCATCATGATACTTCTCATCCGTTGTCTCTTTCTTGTACATGGGGAATTTCATGAATTTTTCCATCCCATGCTCCTGACAGAACAGATAGTTATTGAAGGAGCCATATCCTGCATCCGCTACCGGATATCTCGGATAAAAACCGTATAGTTCATGGAACTTTTCCATCAGAGGGACAAAGCAGTCCATATCGGAACGGTACTGCATCACATCTGCTACGGCAATGTACTCGTCTGCCACTCCGATCTGAATGTTGTATGCTGGAAGGAGCTGGTCATTTCCCATATAGTCCTTTTTCATCCGCATAAAGGTTGCATCATGATCGGTCTTCGCATAACTGTTTCGCTCAGGTCCGCATATCTGAGTTTTTTCCACGTATTCTGAGAGTTTTTCGATATATTCTTTTAACCTTTCATAATAGCGCTGCTCCCGGCTTTTCCGATGTCCCCGGCCGTATATAAACGTGTTCTCATCGATATGACAGACAAAATCATATCTGGATAAAATGGCTTCCAGACTGTCCGGTGTGTATTCCGTATTGGTCTCGATTTTCAGTCCGGTATATGCCAGTGTTTCATTCATTTCGGTAAGCAGTGTGGTAATCTTATCGAACAAACGGTATCTTGATTTTTCAGTGGCTTTTTTCCAAACCCAGGTGTACTTGTTTGCATTTGCCTCGAATTTAGAACCATCGATATACAAGTGCTGCAGGTCGGTCCCCTCCGCTGCCTGGATATAAGAGATGACTGCTTTAAAAATATCCTGGGCAGATTCTTTTATCTCTTCATTAATAAAGTAGCTGAAGGCGCGATAGCTGGGTGTTTCCTGATCCATCAGATACATGTAACGAAGATTCACTCTGCACCGGTCTTCTAATTCCCGCAGGGAAGCGTATCCTGTGTCCATAAAGCCGAACAGGATCGTCTTTAGCATGTTGACTCGATTATATCCTGGCCGTCCCATCTTGTGTAAGGGCTCCGGCTTAAGATACTTTTCTATTCCAATCTCCTCCATGATTTTGTCAAATGCTAATACCGGATCACAGATATCCAAACGATCTGAAATAAACAGTGGTAATCTTCCCTGTTTTGAGTTATAATATTTTTTGGTATTATTATTCATAGTAGCTTAATTTTACCACAAAAAAAAGAACGCCTCCAGGTTTCATACCTGAAAGCGTTCTTTTTACTTTTAGGGGACTTTTTTCACAGCCCCTTTTTAATTACTTATTCTTCCTGAATCTTGCGAAGAATCCCTTCTTCTTAGGAGGAGTTGGGATAGCGCCCCCGCGCACGCTCTTAATCTGGGTGATGTAAATTCCGCTGATTACAACCTTGGCCTCTGTCTTGATGGGAAGGGACTCAAATACCCGTCCGTCAGCAATGAGAGTCATGACTTTGGGACCGATTTTTGCTTTTACAACCGGTACCTTGGCCCAGCGCATGTACTTAGGCGTCTGGTCTGTCACTGCTTTTGGAAGTCCGGCCTGCGTAAGCTTCATCTTCTTCTTGTCAATCACCAGGATGGATACGGTCTGGGCCGCCGCGTCCAGAAGCTGCTGCTGTTCCACCTGCCGCTTCTGAAGTTTGTTCCCCAGAAAGTAGAGAACAGCCAGAACCACCACTGCAATGATCAAGACCACAAGCAGTACGTGCATAATGGTATTTGCCATAAAGGTATACCTCCAAACGTAAATATATTATCATTTGCCCCTGTTACCCCGGCAAAACGAGGGTAAAAATCAACAACCCCTCAGGAGACATTCTATAATAGTATATCATTTTCGTAAACAAAATGCAAGCAAAAAATGCTTGACACCTTGACAGGGCTGTGTTATTATGGAGTGTGCACTATTGTGGTGAGGTGGGCTTTTTGCGCCCTTTGGCCTGTGCCTCTCGCCCAATCAC
>NZ_JBKVCZ010000271.1:0-3035 GCF_046966825.1 Hungatella sp.
CTCTAAAGAAGAAAATAAATAAAAAACAAAAATAAAAAAGGAATCAACATTAAGGAGGAAGATTATGTTTAAAAAAGTGATTTCAACTGCACTGGCACTTACAATGATCCTGGGGCTGACTGCATGCGGAAGTACAGTAGGCAGCGGAACACCGGAGACGACAACTACGGCAGAGGCCGCGAAGGCGGCAACGGATGAAACTCTGGAAAAGACGGTGGAGGCGGCAGAAAACGCCGGTTATAAGATCGGAATTATGACTACCACCGTATCCCAGGCGGAAGAGGAGTACCGGGTTGCAGAGGACCTGGTTGCAGAATATCCGGACACGGTTGTCCATGTAACGTTCCCGGATAACTTTGCAACAGAGATGGAGACAACTATTTCCACCGCATTATCCCTGGCATCTGATCCGGATATGAAGGCGATTATCTTTACCCAGTCTGTAAGCGGAACAGCGGCAGCGATTGATAAGATCCGTGAAGTCCGCGATGATATATTTATCTGGGCTGGACTTCCGATGGACGATAATGATGTAATTGCACAGGCAGCAGATGTTGTATTTAACACAGACTTTTCGACCGCTGGTGTTCAGGACGCGGAAATTCTTAACGAACTCGGCGTGAAAACCGTTCTGCACTATTCCTTCCCACGCCATCTGGCGATTGCGACGAAACTGGCGTATCATGACAATTTAAAGGCGAAGTGCGAAGAACTGGGAATTGCCTTCGTGGACGTAACGACACCGGATCCGACATCGGATGCAGGTACAACAGGTACACAGCAGTTTGTTCTGGAGGACGTGCCGAAAAAGCTGGATGAGTACGGTGAGATGACTGCATTCTATGGAACGAACCTCTCTCAGACAGAGCCAATTATCAAGACATTGGCAGACCGCCAGGAAGGATATTATCTGATTATAAAGGATCCATCCCCTACATTCTATGCCAATCCTCTGGGAATCGAGATCCCGGAAGAGTACGCGGGTGATTACGATTATCTGAACAAGCAGATCGTGGAAAAAGCGGCGGAGAAGAACATGACAGGTCACTTTACCGGCTGGCCGCTGTCTGTTACGAATATGTCCTTAAGAGGCGGTGTTCAGTACTGTATGGAATACCTGGACGGAAAGACCAATGGAAAGGTCGATATCGATGCCCTTCAGACTATTTTGACCAATCTTGCGGGCGAGGGAGCGAGCGTTACCCTGTATGAAAACTATGAAAATTATTTTGCAGTAACGGCACCGAACATGACCTATTAACAGTAAATTACATCGGAAAGTGAGTTGGGATTTAATGGAGCGGAAATTTGGATTCATAGGCGGCGGCAATATGTGCAGGGCGATCATCGGAGGAATGCTGAAATCGGGAATTGCAGAGCCTGGAGATATCCTGGTATCGGATAAAAACCATAGGGGCTGGAAGCGTTGAAGGCGGAATACGGGATTGGAATAACCGATGAGAACTGTAAAACGGCGGCCTTCGCAGACATTCTGATTCTGGCAGTAAAGCCGAATGTCTGCCCGGCGGTAATTGCAGAGATCAGGGAAACGGTCCGCCGTGAAAGTGTGGTCGTATCTATTGCAGCCGGTTTATCGCTCTCTGTCCTGATGAAGTACTTAAATTGTGACATTCCAGTCATTCGTGTTATGCCAAATACACCGGCCATGGTGGGACAGGGTATGGCAGCTGTCTGTTCTAATAATCTGGTGTCCCAGGCCCAGAGGGAAGATGTGCTGGCAGTGTTCCGAAGCTTTGGCCGTGCGGAGGAGGTGGCGGAGAGCCTGTTTGATGTTGTCACAGCGGTTTCAGGCTCATCACCAGCCTATGTCTATCTTTTTATTGAGGCGATGGCGGATGCCGCGGTTGCAGGAGGTATGCCACGAGGGCTGGCTTATACCTTCTGTGCCCAGGCGGTGGCGGGCAGCGCCAGGATGGTTCTGGAGACGGGAAAACATCCGGGAGAGCTGAAGGATATGGTATGCAGTCCGGGAGGAACGACGATTGACGCGGTTATGGAACTGGAAGAGCGGGGGATGCGCAGCGCGGTGCAGAATGCAGTAATGGTCTGTATGCGCAAATCAAAGTCTATGGGAAAGCAGCAGGAAGATGCCGTATGAAAATAGCTGTGTTAGGAGCAGGCGCCATGGGGCTGTTGTTCGGCGGACTGCTCAGCAGGAGAAACGAAGTATGTATTTATGGACATCATGCGGAGAAAACGGATGATTTGAAGAAGAACGGAGTCCTGGTTCGTGAAAAAGACGGGGCAGAAAATCATTTCTTTCCGCAGGCGGCTGTATCGGGAGAAAGCTCGGGGGAGACACCCGATGTGGTTATGCTTTTTACTAAATCACTGGTATCCAGAGAGGTTCTAGAGCAGAACCGTGGACTGTTCGGTCCGGATACGCTTCTTCTGACACTTCAGAATGGATGTGGGCATGAGGAACTGCTGAAAGAATTTGTGGACGAATCACATGTGGTCATCGGAACAACACGCCATAACAGCGTTTTAACAGGAAATACTTCGGTTCTCCATGGAGGCGGAGGGGCTACCTGTATTGGCTTTGTACATGGCAGAAATACTTCGGTATATGCACTGGGGGAAGAGATGTCAGCGTGCGGTATAGAGACCAGTGTATCTGAAGATATCCGGCGCCTGATCTGGGACAAGCTGTTTGTGAACACTTCTGTAAGTGTTGTATCCGGAATTTTACAGGTGTCCCAGGGCTATTTATTGGACAATGCCCATGCATGGAGCCTGGTAGAACGGCTGGTAAGGGAGGCGATAGAAACGGCACGGGCAGAAGGCATTGTTTTCGAACCGGAGAAGGTGCTGGCAGGTCTCCGCAGTCTGTTGGAAGGAGCCAGGCAGGGATATCCCTCCATATACGCTGATCTTCGTGATGGAAGAAAGACGGAGGTAGATGCCATCAGCGGTTCGGTAGTACGCTCCGGTCACAAAAACGGAGTCCCTGTTCCTTCTCATGAAATGGTCGTGGAGCTGGTTCATGCGATGGAGGGGAAAACAAATCAGAC
>NZ_JBKVCZ010000272.1:0-2893 GCF_046966825.1 Hungatella sp.
TGTCGGTCTCGTGGGATTTCCAAACGTGGGTAAATCCACGCTGCTTTCCCGCGTCAGCAATGCCCGTCCCAAGATCGCCAATTACCATTTCACCACGCTGAATCCTCATCTGGGAGTTGTGGATATCGATGGCGGCAAGGGCTTTGTCATGGCGGATATCCCGGGTCTGATCGAAGGAGCCTCCGAGGGAATCGGCCTCGGTCATGATTTCCTCCGTCACATCGAGCGCACCCGTGTACTGGTTCACGTCGTGGATGCCGCATCTACAGAGGGCCGTGATCCGCTCGAGGACATCCGGGCCATTAATAAAGAGCTGGAAGCCTACAACCCGGATCTTATGAAAAGGCCGCAGATCATCGCAGCTAACAAGACCGACGTCATTTACGCCGAGGACGAGGATCCGGTTGCAAAGCTGAAAGCAGAATTTGAACCGAAGGGAATCAAGGTTTATCCGATCTCCGCGGTCAGCGGCCAGGGAGTCAAGGAACTTTTATACGCTGTTTACGATTTGCTGCAGACGGTAGATTCTACACCGGTTATCTTCGAGAAGGAATTCGATCCGTCGATGATGATCGACGAGACGCTGCCTTATACGGTGGAGAGAAACGAGGAAGGCATCTACGTCGTAGAGGGCCCGCGCATCGAAAAAATGCTGGGATATACCAATTTAGAGTCAGAAAAGGGCTTTTTATTCTTCCAGAGATTCTTAAAAGGAAACGGAATTCTCGAAGAACTGAAAAAAGCTGGAATTGAAGAAGGCGATACCGTCCGTATGTACGGTCTGGAATTCGACTATTACAAATAGACTAATGATAAAATTGAGAAGTAATATGATGGAGGAAATATGACAAGCAAGCAGCGTTCTTATTTAAAGGGCTTAGCAATGACCATGGAGCCTATTTTCCAGATCGGTAAATCCAGCATCACGCCGGAGATTACCACCGCCATTGCGGAAGCTCTGGAAGCAAGGGAACTGATTAAGATTACGGTATTAAAAAACTGTCTCGATGACGGCAGCGCAATCGCCGCGACACTGGCTGAGCGCACCCATTCTGAGGTGGTTCAGGTTATTGGAAGAAAAATTGTCCTTTATAAACCGGCGAAAGAAGAGAAGAAGAGAAAGATCATCCTTCCATAGGTTCAGCCGGCGTAACGTAAGGAGTTACTGAATATGGGGAAAATCGGAATCATGGGCGGTACATTCGACCCGATCCATAACGGTCACCTTCTCCTCGGAGAACAGGCCTATCACGAATACGGTCTGGACCAGATCTGGTACATGCCTTCGGGACAGCCGCCTCACAAAAAGGACCACCGTGTAACAGACAGCCATATACGTCTGGAGATGACCCGGCTCGCCATGGAGGGCCGCGAGGGATTTTCCTGTTCGGATTTTGAAGTCATGCGCAGCGGCAACACCTATACGTCGCAGACGCTTGAAATTCTTCATGAGAAATATCCCGGCCATACGTTTTATTTCATCATCGGCGCAGACTCCCTCTATGAGATCGAGCACTGGCATGAACCGGCAAAGGTACTGGCACAGGCCGTAATCCTGGCGGCAGTACGGGAATATGAGTCGGCAGGCCGTTCCATGGAAACACAGATTGCCTATTTGAAAGAGAAATATCAGGCTGACGTCCGCATGCTGCACTGCAGGGAGATCGATATCTCCTCGGCTGAGCTGCGCCGGATGACCGCGCTTGGAGAGTCCATTGAACCATTCGTCCCGGAGCCGGTAGCCAGGTATATTAAAGAGCATCATCTATATCAGGAGGTGGCGGAATGCAGGAAATCATTGCACAGCTGAGAAACGAATTGAGCGGAAAACTGACGCCTTCCAGATACGAACACACCATAAGCGTGTCATTTACCGCAGCGGCACTGGCCATGCGCTATGGCTGTGATTTGGACAAGGCGGAACTGGCCGGTCTTCTGCATGACTGCGCAAAGCACTACAGCAATGAGACCATCATCAAAAAATGCGAGAAGCAGAAGATCACGCTGACCGAAGATGAGAAGAAGGCCCCGGCTGTCCTTCATGCGAAATACGGCGCCTGGCTGGCCGAGACGAAATATCAGATATCGGATCTGGAAGTGCTTTCGGCAATCCGGTGGCACACCACCGGGCGGCCCGATATGACACTGTTGGAGGAGATTATCTTCACGGCGGATTATATCGAACCGCGCCGGTATGAGGCCCCGGATTTACCTCTGGTGCGCCCGCTGGCATTTACGGATCTGAAGGAATGCATCTATCAGATTTTAAAGGATACCCTGGATTATCTGAATGGGAAAGGCTGTTATGTGGATTCCATGACGAATCTGGCATATGATTATTACAAACAGCTTCACGAGGAAAAGAAAGGAAATTAAACAATGAATCATTCTAGCGAGATGGTAAAAGCAGCTTACGCGGCTTTATCCGACAAAAAGGGCGAAGATATCCGCATCATCGATATCCGCAACGTTTCCGTTATGGCGGATTACTTTATTATAGCAAGCGGTTCCAATTCCAACCAGGTTCAGGCCATGGTAGACAACGTGGAAGAGGAACTTGGCAAAATGGGCTGCACCTGCCGTCAGGTGGAAGGTTATCAGTCTGCCAACTGGATCCTTATGGATTACGGCGACATCATCGTACACGTCTTTGACCGTGACAACAGACTCTTCTATGATCTGGAGCGCATCTGGCGCGATGGGAAGACACTGGATGTCAGTGAACTGAAATAACTGAACGAAACTGACTGGATTCAGAAGCAGGTCGAAACAAATAGAAACTGGAAAGCAAAAGCGGGAAGAGGTTGACATAAACTAATTATGTCAACCTCTTCCCGCTTTTGCTTTCTATTTTCCTAAAATTCCGTGTTTCTGGCCGTCAGCAATCTAGTTA
>NZ_JBKVCZ010000273.1:0-2752 GCF_046966825.1 Hungatella sp.
AGAACTTGATTTACTGATTTATGAGCCTGTGAAGGAATACATCACTATGGTGATTCTGGTTTTGGGAAGCATTCCGCTTTTATATTTTCTAAACCAGGAGTGGTATAAAACTCTGATGTTTACAGCCTTTGGAAAAATGCTTCTGGCAATTAGTGGGGGCGTGATCTTTTTCTCCCTTGCCGCTGTTGTAAAGCATACAAAGCCCATCGAGTATAAGCGTTAACAGGAGGTTTCTATGCATTATTATATTTTACTATTATTTGCCTTGAGTTTTTCTATGGGAATTTATTTGATTCTGGCGCATTTATTGAAAATTTCTACCTTTCGAGCCAGGAGAGCCATTTTATCTGTGGGAAGACAAAAGAAAAAGGCGAAAAATTCGGATGCAGCTATCATGGAACTGGCTGTGAAGCTGTCTCCTTTTGTGCCTATGGATGCTTATAAAAGACGAAAACTTGTTATGGTTCTGCATTCGGCAGGGATTAAGGAGACGCCGGAAGTATATCTGGCACAGGCATACGTTAAGTCCGGACTGGTATTTTTTGGAGCGTTGCCGTGTCTGGCCGTGATACCGATACTTGCACCAGCGTTTTTGATTATGGGGATTGGCGTTCTCTTTTCAGAAACCGGCAAAGCAGAAAAGACTGTGAGAGACAGCCGTGAGGCCATCGAATATGAATTGCCAAGGTTTGTGGCTACAATCACACAGGAACTGCTTGCCAGCCGTGATGTGCTATCAATGCTGGAGACATATCAGAAACATGCAGGTCCTGCCCTGAAAAGAGAACTGTCTGTTACAACTGCGGACATGCGGACCGGAAGTTATGAGGCAGCGCTTACCAGAATGGAATCCAGGGTGTCAAGCGCTATGGTTTCCGATGTGGTTCGGGGGCTGATTGGAGTAATACGAGGTGACGACGGTGTGGCTTATTTCCAAATGATGGGCCACGATATGAAACAACTGGAAATCCAGCGCTTAAAGAAGCTGGCGTTGGAACGGCCGCCTAAAATTCGGAGATATTCTTTCCTGCTGTTGGCTTGTATGCTGATGATCTATATGGGCGTTATGGCGTATCAGATTTTAGGAACCATGTCTGGTATGTTTTAGAGGAGGAAATATGAGGAATGTTTTGAGAGAGAAAAGAGGAGAGGGGTACATTGATATCGCCGTTGGAATTCTCTGCCTGATGCTGGTTATAGCTTTGGCGGTGAGTCTGTTTCCTGTTTTTATGGTGAAACAGCAATTGAACCGGTTTGCTGATGAGATTGTCCGGCAGGCGGAGATCGTGGGAAGTACCAGCGTGAATCGTAGGATCGAGGAGTTACGGGAGGAAACAGGACTAGACCCGGAGATATCCTGGGATTGTGACTACTTTGAGGGGAGTAAAGTCCAGCTTAATGGTGATATTGCGGTAACGTTGACCTGCCGGATCAATCTGGGTTTTTTCCAATTTGGATCCTTTCCGGTTGAAATCAGGGCCAGAGCAAGCGGGAAGAGCGAAGTTTATTACAAGTAATGGAGGAAAAATGCGAGAGATTAAGAAACTTGTTAAGGATAAAAATGGAAATACTACGCCTCTCACAATAGCACTGATTCTGGCGCTGCTGTTCACCTTATGCGCTTTGTCAGAGTTTTTCCGCCTCTCTGTGATTGCAAACGGTGTGAGAAATGCACTGCAAAGTGCAGTCATATCCATTGCCACAACGAATTATGACGAAGTGTATAATGGGCTGCGTGAGGGATACAGCGGCGGTTATTGGTTATCAGGAGATCAGTGGGAGGAGAATTTGGACTATGGCGACATCTATGAACAGCTGGATGAACTGCTGGATACAGAAAGTGATGGAAAATACCATGTCAAAGAAATGCAAAATGGATATGAGTACCGTTTGTCCAATCTGTCCGTGGATATCAAAAATGTCCGTTTACGTCCGGGAAGCGCTGTAAATAACCTGGAAGTGACTGCAAAATTAAGGCTGGAAATCCCGATATCTTTTGGCGGAGAATCGTTTCCGCCAGTTCAAATGCAGATAAAAGTGAAATCTGCTTATATGCCCAAATTTGAATAAGCAAGACAGGTGTAAGGAAATGGTAATAATTTATTTCTGGACACAGCGCCCGATCTCCTGTATGATGAAAATGGATAAAATAGGAAGAGACGGCGCTGCATCCGAAACAACAAACAGGAGGTGCAGACCATCATGAAAGAAATGATGAATCGAAGAAAATTAATTACTGCCGGATTGGCAGTTCTTGTTGTGTGTCTAATTATCACAGTTTACAATTTATCCAGGCCGGATGCGGGGAGTGAGGAGACAACGGCTTTGGAAGAAACAACAGAACTTGTTATGGAATCTGTAGCAGTACCGGAGATAACGGTGGCGGAGACGACTACAGTTGCTGAAACGGAAGAGACAACAGAGGAGACGGAAGTGCAGACGACGGAAGCTGATATGGAGAAACGTGAAAGTCCAGTTGAAACGGAGACGCATCCAGTGAAGACGACAACTGAGGCCGTTAAAGAGACAGAACCGAAGCCGCAGGTCCCGGAGGAAGCGACACCGCCAGCCAGGGAACTGGAGCCACAGGAAGTGGAACCGGACCATGAGAAGGGCGTGCAGCCAACTGCGAAACCAGAAGAACCACATGGCGGAACGACAAACGATCAGGGGCAGGTGTATGTTCCTGGTTTTGGATATGTGGAGACAGGAGGCGGAGTAACGGAGATACCAGCTCATTCTGATGGAGATT
>NZ_JBKVCZ010000274.1:0-2685 GCF_046966825.1 Hungatella sp.
TGAAAGAAAAAAGACAACCGCCTCCTATTAGGAGGCTAGTTGTCTACAGTCTGACTCATGAACCATGAGTTCTTCCAGCTTTCTGGAAAAACGGATGGAATCCGTTTCTTTCAGCGATTGCAGTAAGGTTTTATAATATGAAATATAAAAATCCGTTGGAGCGTCGTCTTCTTTCCACATACTGCGAAGACCATACCCCCAGAACAGCTGCTTCAGGAGTTCCCCGTAAATCGTTCGGATCGCCTCATAGGGAGCAAACTTCCGCAGCAGATCCAGGCAGTCATAAGAAACAAGCTGATACATCTGACGCGTCTCCATGGTGGTAAGAAACTGGGTGCTTGACTGTATCCCGGCGGCATCCAGTGACGATATCGTAATCTCGGAAACCGCTTTGCAGGACAGAGTCAGGATTTGCAGACTCTGCGCCATATCCAGGAGGCGTTTACGGACTACCGGGTTGGTAAAATCGCAGTTGCCGGCCGTCTCGTGAAAAGGAAGAACCCTGGTTCCAATCCGCTTGATTGACTTTACCGCACCAACACCGTTTAACAAAGAGAGAGTACGGCGCGCTGTGCTCACAGAAACCTTTCTCTCTCTGGACAGCTTATTCAAGGACGGCAGCAGTGTACCGACCGGATAACGGCCGAGGCTGATGTCAATAAGTAAATCCATGGCAAGAGAGTAGCATATCTGTGATGCTTTTTTATAGGAATTCCATGTAAAAGGAATTTCCTCCTGTGACGGCAGCGTGATCCGTTCCTTATAAAACCGGCATAAGGACACGGACAGGAAATCCTGTGCCTGGCATATTAATTCCTGAAGAGAATCCCAGTCCTGCTTAAGACAAAGGTCCAAGGACTGCGGAGCAAATTCCTGGACAGCGAAATCACACCATGGATTGCCGGGTACACATAAAAAAGGGGCTTCAAAAAACATATAGACCTGCCAGAGCAGCCGGGTAAGGAGGTCGTTGCCCAGAGAATCGTATGCCTGCATCATATGATTAAATGCGATAAAAGGCTGCAGGCCATGATCCTTCCTGAGTTCCAGCATGTTGTTGTAGATTTCCAAAGGGGCATTCTTTAAGCCAATACACTGGGCATTGGTGAAGAGCGGGCGCAGAGATCTGCTTAAATCGATGAGCGCGCTCTTTCTAAGGGAAAAGAAAAGCTGGACATTCTGTTCTATTTCCTGTTCGCTGTAATTCTTTATTACCGTAGACCCTACATTTTGAGAAAGGGTTATGTACCCCTCCTGTTCCAGCTGGAGATAAGCACTGCGAATGGTATCGAGTGATACAAGGAAGTTTTCAGTGTTGTTTTCCATCGTAGGGAGTACATCGCCAAAACGATAGGCGCCAAATTGAATATGGGTCTTCAGAACATCATAGACGACATGACACCTTTCCATATCATTTTTCACGTATTCACCTCATTTTTACTATTTAAGATATCGTAACCAGTATAACATGACTGCGGACGCTTTGCCATAAGAAACAGGCAGGACAGAGCGCGCTTCTGTAATTATGGAAATGATCCGGGAATGAAAGGGCATAGACACTAATATAATGTTTAAAAAGTGTGGAACTGTATGCAGACGAAACGGTACAACATCATTTTTGCAGGCTTGGATCAGGAATTGTTTTCCGAAAACAGATTGTCAGAGATTTGGGAAAAGGAAGCAGATGCTGTTTATCTGGAAAGCGGAATATACATAAGCGCGAGGCTGGACATATCGTATTTCATATGCGGTAAGATAAGAAACTGCGAATTAGGCGGATTAAGTGCCAGCTTTGTATCACTTAAGGATCCTCTGGGGACTGAGACAGAGGAGCAATTCTACAGTGCACTATTAGAGGTGGTACGGAGAGTCAGGAAAAAACTGGATAATCCTTATATGGGGGTATCCGCGGAGGCGATAGAGTTTTACTATTTTGTCAGTGTCTAAGCATAAGGATGCCGATGGCTGTGAACAGTAATATCTCCGCAGGGATTGTACAGAACATACCGAACATAAAATTGCAATCCCCCAAAAAAGGAGTTATAATAGGACTATACGGAGGTGAGCAAAATGAAGGTAGTATTTGATCTTGATGACAAGTTGATCGTTACGGAAGCCCAGGAATTAATCGGGCAGGAAGGAGAGCTTACCATTATTGACAGCCGCCATACCTATTACATTGAGAACCTGAGTGAAGAGAGGGCCAAGAAACTGGTCATGGAGGCGTATAACAGTAAATGCATGAATCTGACAGGATTTATTACAAAAGTTAGAGATTAATGGCTCTGACAGCGAATGTCAGGAAATCGATTTATGGATAACCGATTTCCTGACATTTTTTAATTAGAAAAATATCCCTGGCTCCCTGGAGCAAATCAAAATCGCTTTAGAAAATGAGCCAGCCAGACTGGCTTGTTCATAACAGCAGAAAGTCTCGCTTCGCGCGCGTAAAGAGCGGTTGTCTGCGGCCTTTAAGGAGCAGAACAAGTATGTATTCGGTGAATTCTATGTATGTCATGCCGACGGGATAGGATTCTTCACAAAAAGCTCTTCGAAATCCTCAACTGACATGGGTTTATAGTAATAAAATCCCTGCACGTAGTCACAGCCCAGCTCTTTTAAAAAATCTACATATTCCTTCGTTTCAACGCCCTCTGCCACGGTCGTCATATTCAGTTCCTTAGC
>NZ_JBKVCZ010000275.1:0-2571 GCF_046966825.1 Hungatella sp.
GCGAGCATCCGGCGGCTGCGGACACCATGGGTATTAATGTCTACGTGATCCGTTGCCTCTGCGTGCTGGTATCGGGAATTTTCGCCGGTTTTGGCGGCGCTTCCATGACGCTTGCCATCATTCCGCAGTTTACGCCCACCGCCATCAGCGGTCAGGGATTTATCGCACTGGCGGCCGTAATCTTTGGAAAATGGACGCCCCACGGCGCATACGGCGCGTGCCTGCTGTTCGGTGCGGCTCAGGCGCTTACGGTTACGCTGGGAGGCGGAGATTTCGCGGTTCCGTCACAGATTCTGGCCATGCTGCCCTATATGATTACCATTGCAATCCTGATTCTGTTTGTCGGAAAATCCTCAGCACCGAAGGCCAGCGGCCAGCCGTACGAGAAGGGCGCCAGATAAAATTGAGGGGGACGCCTGCCGCCAGTCCAATCCGCCAGTCTGGGGTTGGTAAGTCATAGAGGGAAAAATATTAGAAAAATTTGTGAGGAACAGTAGACTTTTTTTGTGAAATGATGCAAACTAGAGGGAGAGGACGGCGAGGATGGATGAAGGAGGTAGACCATGAATGATGTTGTATCTTTGATCAACGAGCTGCGCAGCGAAGAACGCGAGTATCTGAATAATTATCTGGCAAACGCGCCCAAGTGGCTGTTGGAAGCATTTCAGATCGTGCGTCTGAAGAAGGGAACCACGTTCATCCATGAAAACGCGCATGTGGACACTGTATACATTCTGGTAGAGGGAATTGTGAAGGCGACGGACTACCGCATTCAGGAGGTGGCGTACGATTACACGCGATTTTATCCCATCGAGGTGTTCGGGGCCATGGAATTTCTTATGGGGTATGATTTATATAAGACGACCTTAATGACGGAGACGGACTGCCGCTTCCTCTGCGTGTCCAAGGACCAGTTCAGCCGGTGGATGCTGACGGATATCCACGCGGTGCTGGAACAGGTGAAGGCCATGAGTGTTTATCTCGTGGAGCAGGTGAGGAAGGAACGTCTCTTTCTCTTCCTTCAGGGAATCGACCGGCTTTTTCTTCTATTTATGCAGATCTACCGGGATTCAGCCAGACGGGGGGTCTGCCGCATTCATTTGACGAGAAAGGATTTGTCCAACAGCACGGGGCTGTGTGTGAAGACGGTAAACCGATGCGTAAGCCAGATGGAGGAAGAGGGATACATTTCCCGGGAGGGAAGGGGAATCTTAATCAGTGAAGAACAGTACCAGAGAATTAAATCGGCTATGGCGGATAAGATAGATGAGAACGATATCTAGTGCATCATGGCGTATTTACGCCGGGAGGAACTAGTTCCACAGAGAGAAAGGGAGGTTATTTATGACAAATTATTCGGAAAACGAAGGGAAACAGTATCATATCCAGGTGGGAAGAGGTGATGTGGGCCGGTACGTTATTATGCCGGGCGACCCGAAGCGGTGCGCGCTTATTGCGAAATATTTTGACGATCCAAAGCTGATCGCGGACAACCGGGAGTATGTGACGTATACCGGAACGCTTGACGGAACGCCTGTCAGCGTTACCTCCACTGGAATCGGCGGACCGTCGGCTTCGATCGCCATGGAAGAGCTGGTGATGTCGGGAGCGGATACCTTTATCCGTATCGGCACCTGCGGCGGGATGGATATCAATGTTAAGAGCGGGGACCTGGTGATTGCCAACGGAGCTATCCGCATGGAGGGCACCAGCCGCGAATATGCGCCTATCGAATTTCCGGCGGTTCCCGATTTTGATGTGACGAACGCCCTGGCAGCGGCGGCGAAGAAGCTGGAAAAACCGTATCACGTCGGCGTCGTCCAGTGCAAGGATTCTTTCTATGGCCAGCATTCACCGGAGACGAAGCCGGTATCGTATGAGCTGATGAATAAGTGGAACGCCTGGCTGCGTCTGGGCTGCAAGGCTTCCGAGATGGAATCGGCGGCGCTGTTTATCGTGGCCAGCGCGCTGAAGGTGAGAGCGGGATCGGTATTTCTCGTTATGGCCAACCAGGAGAGGGCGAAGGAAGGGCTTGAGAACCCGATCGTCCATGACACGGATGCGGCTATCCGGACAGCTGTTGAGGCTATACGGATGATGATTCAGGAAGAAAACAGCAAAAATTGAGAAGGAGACAGGCAAATGAGTATGACACCAACAGCCCACAACGGGGCGAAACAGGGAGAGATAGCGAAGACAGTACTGATGCCGGGCGACCCTCTGCGTGCAAAATATATTGCGGAGACGTATCTGGAAAATCCGGTGCTGGTGACATCGGTGCGCAACATGTTCGGTTATACCGGAACGTATAAGGGAAGAGAGATTTCCGTCATGGGAGGCGGAATGGGAATGCCGTCTGTGGGCATTTACACGTATGAGCTGTTCCATTTCTATGGCGTGGAGCAGATTATCCGCATCGGTTCCGCAGGAGCCTTACAGGACGGGGTAAAGCTTATGGACGTGGTAATCGGCATGGGAGCCTGCACGGATTCTAACTATGCTTATCAGTACGGCCTCCCCGGGACATTTGCCCCTATTGCTGACTACGGTCTGCTGGCGAAAGCGGTGGAT
>NZ_JBKVCZ010000276.1:0-2430 GCF_046966825.1 Hungatella sp.
GAACATATCTGGCTGCTTTACCAGATGAAAGCAGGGCGGTACTGCTCTCCGCTATGAAAAGTGAGGTGATGCCGGTTACTGATTGCCGCAGCCCGTAAACCAACTATTATTTAACACACAAGGAGGTAGATACAAGCGAGTTTAAAAGTTTTTATAAGAGTGTCCAGGGAAATGAAGGAGATAAATGCAGATACAATACAAGACTGGATACCTATGGGTGCGGGTGTCAGCACAACTGCAGCTACTGCTACGCCCGCTCTCTGCTTCATTTCCGCGGCTTCTGGAACGCGGACCAGCCAAAGGCTGCCGATGTACGGAAGATAGCCCGAAAAGTGAATCAGTTATCTCCGGGAACGATTATCCGCCTGGGGGGAATGACTGACTGCTTCCAGCCCTGCGAACGGGAACAACGGGTAACCTACCATACCATACTTGAAATGAACCGGCGCAGGATAGGCTATCTCATCGTCACAAAGTCCGCTTTAATTGCAGAGCCGGAATATATGGAGATTCTGGACAGATCACTGGCTCATATCCAGATTACTGTCACCTGTTTAGATAATAAAAAGGCATTTACCTATGAAAAGGCCAGCCCGCCGTCACAGCGGATACTGGCGATTCAAAAATTGCAGGAATCTGGCTTCGATGTCTCCATACGCCTGAGTCCTGTGATTGAGGAATTTATGGATTTTGATATGCTTAATTCTCTTGGTATTGAAAGGTGTGTCATTGAGTTTTTAAGAATCAACACATGGATCAGACAATGGTTCAAAGAGGTGGATTTTACAAAGTACAGCCTTCAGCACGGAGGCTACCGCCACCTGCCCTTAGATGTAAAGCTTAAAATCCTTGATAAAATCCATATACCAGAAAAAACCATATGTGAGGACGTCACGGAGCATTACGAATACTGGCGGCAGCATGTAAACCCAAACCGAGAGGATTGCTGTAATCTGCGAATCCTGTAAAGAACCGTTTGCGGTGGCGAATACGCTTCGTATACTTCTGTTAAGCGTATTCTCTGCCGTACCCGTACTGTCGTTTACGTCCGCAATACGCTGTAATTACGCGCTATATACGCATTTTCTGATGATTACGTGTTTTTTACGTTCTGATTACGCATAAGGAGGTGATTCAAATAAAGACCAGAGCCGAGCTTTACGGACAGGAGGCCACAGAACTGCTGCGGCTGATTGCTATGTATCCCGGTTTGTCGGAGACGCAACTCTGCCGCTTTTATCCTGACAAAGCAGATAAGGTTAAGAACCTGCTGGCTCACTTACAGAGACAGGCCCGTATCGTACCGACTAATGTTGGCAGATACTTTCCGGCTGGAACTACCGATTTTACGATTGACAGCGGACTGAATCGGGCGGTCTGGGTTTTGCTGGATTTTATTGACCGTGTGGAATACCACTCGTCCGGCGAGTTTCCGGTTAAGATCACCTTCTTCCTTTCCGGTGAAATTTATGAAATTATCTATGCCGCGGCAGGTCAGGAGGTTCTGATCAGCCACATTCTGCGCCAGCATGGAATACATGACGGGCGCCGGATTGTGCTGGTAGACAGCCATGAGCAGCTTCATCAGCTGGATTTTCCCGGTATTACCGGATTCTGTACCGCGGAGCTGTCCGGAGAGGTTCAATACTATAAAAAAACGAATGGAGGAATGTGATTGGAGAGAAAACATCTTTCCCAACAAATCGGGCAGATACTCGATGACCTGGCCCGTCTGTCAAATACCCTCTACGCTATGGGAACTGCTGATATCCAGCGGTATCCTGATAACTATGAGGTGCTGTCTACGGACGCCGCGCTGCGGGCAGAAAAAATCGCCTGTGAGCTGCGTCATTTAATTTTTTCCACCGGCGGGATAAAAAAGCCTGAATATCATGGTCTGGCCTGTGAGGTCCATGGAGTTGAGATCCTTTATGAAGATGAAATCCTGGAGGTGACGCTGCCCAGCCTGCTTCCAAAGCGCCGGAACCGCAAGAGCGTGGAATTTCTGCTTGACCCGCTTCACTTTTATTTGAGCCAATATGCCGGACAGAATACGCTGCCAAAATACAGGGAGTGCGTAGTCTGTTTTTCCCATACCTACAGCATGGAGCTTCCCGCCCGGCGTGTCCACGATTACGACAATATGGAGCTGAAGCAGATTTTAGATGTTCTGGCCTCCTATATCATGGTTGATGATACGGGACTCCTCTGTGATGCCTACAATACAACGGAATTTGGCGAAAAGGACTGCACGCGTATCTTTGTCATTCCCAAAAACCGTTTTCCGGCATGGCTGGCTAAGCGGGAAAAGGGGCTGAAAAATATATCCGATTTTTAGGTATCTGCCCTGTTTTTTTAGGGATAGTACCTTAACACCGGATTTTTCGACAGTTCCGTTACTTTTTGCAAAGCAGCCCGGCTGAATTTTAC
>NZ_JBKVCZ010000277.1:0-2424 GCF_046966825.1 Hungatella sp.
GCCATGCCCTATCTCTGCGGACTGGAGGTGGAAGAACCTACGGGGGAGGCGCTGGTGGAATATTTCGAGAAAGAGCGGGGCCCGCAGCTCTTTTTTGCGCCCGGCCCGCGTGGAATCAGACTTTCCGGAAACCGGCTGAACCGGATCCTGGCACTCTCGCCCGTGCTCCATATCAATGAGCAGGAAGCGCTGGAACTGGGAGGCCGGGACAGTGTGGCAGACTCTGCGGCCGCCCTCTTTCAGATCACGGGAAGTCCGGTAATCGTAACCCTGGGTGAACGCGGCGCTTACTGCCATGAAAGCCCAGAAGTCTCCTATTCGGTCCCGGGAATCCCTTCACAGGTCGTGGATACGATCGGAGCAGGCGACGCCCATATCGGGGCGGTCCTTGCCTGCCTGCAGAAAGGAAAAAGCCTGTACGATTCCATCGCGGCCGCCAATCGGGTGGCGGCCGCCGTGGTGAGCCAGGAGGGCGCGATCCTTCCAGAGGACTCGGTTTTGTTTAGAGAAGGCTGAAAGAAAAAAACGACTTTTCCATGACGCAAAATAAAGGCATCAGAACCGCGGTATCGTCATTCCCCGCAGTTCTGATGCCTTTTTATAATCTTCTAATCTGCATAATTCTAATCCGTATAGTTTTAATCCGCATAAGTTCCTTTGGACTTCACCAGCTTCGGACGGTATCCTGCCTCGGTGAGCGCGGCCATGATGGAGTTCTTGTGGTCGGTGCCGTAAGCCTCCAGTGTGATGCGCAGTTCCACAGCCGAGTTTCGGTTGATGCTGATGAACTGGTTGTGTTCCAGACGGATTACGTTGCCCTGCTCTTTGGCGAGAAGTGTGGAAACCTTGGCCAGCTCGCCTGGCTTGTCCGGAAGCAGGACGGATACGGTGAAGACTCTGTCTCTCTGGATCAGGCCGTGCTGTACGATGGAGGCCATGGTGATGACATCCATGTTGCCGCCGCTCAGGATGGAGACGATCTTCTTGTTTTCTACCTTCATATGCTTTAAGGCCGCTACGGTCAGAAGGCCGGAGTTCTCCACGATCATCTTGTGATTCTCCACCATGTCGAGGAAGGAAACGATCAGTTCCGAATCTTCGATGGTGATGATGTCATCCACATTCTCCTGGATGTAGGGGAACAGCAGATCGCCGGGGCACTGCACCGCCGTGCCGTCCGCGATGGTGTTGACACCGTTTAAGGAAACTACCTTGCCCTGGCGCAGGGATTCCTGCATACAGTTTGCGCCCGCCGGTTCCACGCCGATCACCCTGATCTTCGGATTGAGCATCTTCGCCAGAGTGGCAACGCCGGTACAGAGTCCGCCTCCGCCGATGGGAACGAGTATGTAATCTACGGTCGGGAGTTCCTTGATGATCTCCATGGCAATGGTTCCCTGGCCCGTAGCTACGTCCAAATCGTTAAACGGATGGATAAAGGTAAGGCCTTTTTCCTCTGCCAGCCTGTAGGCGTAACTGCAGGCTTCATCGAATACATCGCCTTCCAGAACGACTTCCGCGCCGTATCCCTTCGTCCGGTTTACCTTCATGAGAGGCGTTGTCGTCGGCATCACGATGGTCGCGGAGATTCCGGCCAGCTTTGCGGCGTATGCCACGCCCTGAGCATGATTGCCGGCGGAAGCGGTAATTTAGCCCTTCGCCTTCTCCTCCTCGCTCAAGGTGCTGATCTTATAGTAAGCGCCTCTTACCTTATAAGCGCCTGTATACTGCATGTTTTCCGGCTTGAACCAGACCCTGTTGCCGGTCTGGGAGGAAAAATATTCGCTGTACACCAGCTTTGTCTCCTGCGTTACCTTGCTTACAACCTCTGTTGCCTCTTCAAATTTCTCCAATGTCAACATAACTTACGCCTCTTCTTTCTCTTCCACATGGAATAATGCATTCACAAACTCCCCTGCGTTAAATTTCTGCAGATCGTCGATCTTCTCTCCAACCCCCACGTATTTGACTGGAATTCCCAGCTCCGACTGGATTGCCACGGCGATTCCGCCCTTGGCGGTTCCGTCCAGCTTCGTCAGGATGATTCCTGTGATATCCGCCACTTCCATAAACTGTCTGGCCTGTGAAAGTGCATTCTGCCCGGTCGTTCCGTCCAGCACCACCAGCGTTTCCCGGTATGCCTCCGGGAACTCCTTGTCGATGATCCGGTTAATCTTCTTAAGCTCTTCCATCAGATTTTTCTTATTGTGAAGCCGCCCCGCCGTATCGCAGATCAGAATATCCGCATGGCGTGATTTGGCTGCGGCCACGGCATCATAGACGACAGCGGCCGGATCGGAGCCTTCCTGCTGGGCGATGATGTCCACGCCCGCCCGGTTGGCCCACTCCGTCAGCTGCTCAATCGCCGCCGCGCGGAAGGTGTCTGCCGCCGCGAGAATCACCTTTTTCCCGTCGTCCTTTAAC
>NZ_JBKVCZ010000278.1:0-2410 GCF_046966825.1 Hungatella sp.
AAATGTAACCTTCGATTTATGGAAGGGAGAGAGCGACGCGCAGGACTATATTCCGGGGCTGATTAAGGAGCTGGAAGACAGGAAGCTGGCGTATGAGAGCCAGGGAGCGCTGGTGGTCGATATCGCCGAGCCGGGCGATTCCAAGGAACTTCCGCCCTGCATCATCCGCAAATCCGACGGCGCGGCCCTCTATTCTACCTCAGATCTGGGAACCATTCTGGAGCGTGAGAAGGAATACTGCCCGGACTGGTATATTTATATAACAGACAAGCGTCAGGAGCTTCATTTTACCCAGGTGTTCCGCGTGGCCAAGAAGGCCGGATTCGTACCGGAAGAGCGCAAGATGTCCCATTTAGGCTTCGGCACCATGAATGGAAAGGACGGCAAGCCGTTTAAGACAAGAGACGGCGGTGTGATGCGTCTGGAGACCCTGATTTCTGATATTGACACAGCGGCATATGATAAGATTATGGAGAACCGCTCCGTGTCCGAGGAAGAGGCGTTAAAGACCTCAAAGATCGTCGGTATGGCGGCTCTCAAGTACGGCGACTTATCGAATCAGGCTTCCAAGGACTACATTTTCGATATGGACCGTTTCGTCTCCTTTGAGGGAAACACAGGTCCCTATATCCTGTATACGATTGTGCGTATCAAGTCCATCCTTGCTAAGGCTTCCGAGCTGGAAGTGCAGAGCGTGTGCACGGGAGATATCCTTCCGGCCGCCTCCGGTGTGGAAAAAGATTTGATGCTTCAGCTTTCGAAATATAATGAGGTGATCGAGACCAGTTTTCTGGAACTGGCTCCCCATAAGATCTGCCAGTACGTATATGAACTGGCTAACGCGTTCAACCGGTTCTATCACGACACGAAGATCATTGCCGAGGAAAACGAAAAACAGCGTGCTTCCTGGCTCAGTCTGATCAGTCTGGCGAAGGATGTACTTACCGCCTGTATCGATCTGCTTGGAATTGAGGCTCCGGAACGTATGTAATGTGTGAACGGATGTGAAAAACTTATGAAAGTATCACAGATGACAACAAGCGCCTTCTGGAAAGGCGAATCGGGCGTAAAAGGCCTGGTTGAAGACCAGGGAAAACAGTATAAAGCTAATTTATATATCAAGGGTAGTCAGGTTTATGACTACTCTTGTTCCTGTGTGCAGGGAAATTCCTATAAGGGGATGTGTCCGCACTGTCAGGAGCTCTACAGGGAGTACCGGGAAAAGACGGCTGAGAATTCGGGACGGCCCGTCACCACCTCCCAGCAGGCCAGAACCATGATCCGGGAGTACACCAACCGGGAAGTAGCTCAGATCATTATTGAGGGAGAAGAAAAGCAGGTGCAGCTGGCTGTCCGTATCATTGCGGACCGGAGCGATGTGAAGCTGGAATTCCGTCTGGGGCGGGAACGTTTCTATGTGCTCAAGGATCTTGTGGCGTTTACGAGAGCGGTAGAGAGCGGTTCACTGGTGGAATATGGGAAGAACCTGGCCTTCCACCACAATCTGTCCGTCTTTGCAAAGGAGAGCAGGCCGCTGGTGGAATTCATCATGGAACTGGTCAACACTTACTGTGAGCACTATGAACAGTTTCAGAAGAGCTCTTTTTCGACCCTGCCGACCCTGCGGGGCTTAAATTTGAGCCGGGGCAACCGGGACCGCTTCTTCAGCCTGATGATGGGCGAGACGCTGGAACTGGAGGACTACCGTGCCCACAAGAGAATGGTGACGGTGACGGATCATAATCCCGATCTGTCGGTCAAAGTCAGAAGGAAGGGACGGGATGGTATCCTGGTATCCATCGACAAGGATCTTCTGATCTTTGAGGGGGAGCGCCACCTCTATGTGGTGGACAAGGAACGGATCTTTCGCTGTGACGAAGCATGCAGTGCCACACTGCACGTCTTCCTGGAGCAGATGATAAAGAGCTTCGGTTCCAAATGTGAGGCGGAAGTGAATGACAAGGATATGCCGCTTTTCTATGAGCGCGTGCTGAAAAAGATCGCTGCGTACAGTACGATCGACGCAGGCGGCGTGGAACTGGAGGCATACAAGCCGGAGGAACTGAAAGCGAGATTCGAGTTCGACAGCCAGGGACCGAACGATCTGGTCTTAAAGCCGGTTCTGTCTTATGGGGAATACTCGTTTCAGCCGGTGGAAGATGAGAAGCTTCCCAGAACCGTATGCCGGGATGTGCCGGGAGAATTCCGGGTCAGCCAGCTGATTACAAAGTACTTTAAATATAAGGAACACGATACCGAATATCCGGCGATCCGCGACGACGAGGAGGCCATCTACCGCCTTTTAACGGAGGGCATGAGCGAGTTCATGGCTCAGGGTGAGGTATATTTGTCGGAGTCCTTTAAAAAACTGAAGGTTCTTCCGCCCCCGAAGATTTCCATCGGTGTGAAG
>NZ_JBKVCZ010000279.1:0-2313 GCF_046966825.1 Hungatella sp.
ATTTCAAACCTTGCAATTTTTACGAAAGTGGGTATAATAGACTATATCGTGAGGGGGAAATCCCCTGCTTGATGATGGTTGATACCGCATAATCTATATCATGTGGTATCTTTTTTATTATCCAAAAACCAGCCGCATCCGCGCCAGCGTTTTCCTCGGCTGGGCCTCGGTGGTCATGGTGTAGATTCGTGTCGTGTTGATACTGGAATGTCCCAGCAAATCCATCAGCCGGACCACGTCCTTCTCTATCCGGTAAAAGGTTCTGGCAAACAGGTGGCGCAGATTGTGGGGAAATACCTTCCGCTCGTCCACTCCGGCTTCCCTGCCAAGTTCCTTCATTTTCTTATTAATATTGCTCCTGTCCATGGGCCGTCCTGATTTGGTCACGAAAATGCTTCCCCCGCGGATTCCCATTTTCCTGCAATAGTTCTTTAACAATCGGACCAGCGCGTCGGGAAGAAGGGCTATCCTGGATTTCCCCTTGTTGTAAATGTCCGTCCGCCCATCCTCCAGGGATTCCACGGTGATAAACCGCAGCTCGCTGATACGGATGCCCGTGCTGCCGATGGTCTGAAGCAGCATTTTCATGCGGATATCCCTCCGTTTCTCCGCCGCCTGTATCAGGCGTTTGTAATCCTGCTCGGTCAGTTCTTTCTCCGGCTGGCTGTACTGGACGTGCTGGATGCGGAAGAATTTGACCTTTAAATCGTCCCTTCCCAGAAAACTGACATAGCTGTTTAACGCCGCCAGCATGGAGTTGGCGCTGGTGGTTTTGTAATGTTCCTTTAAGTACTGCTTGTATTCCCGTATCCATTCCTTCTCTGACTTCTCCGACTTTTCTAACTTTTCTGCCTTTTCCCTTCCCGCTCCCCCTGTCCCTACTCCATTTCCATCCATCTGTATAAAACTCCGGAATTTTCTGATATCCCTCAGGTATTTCTCGACGGTAGCACGGCTCCGCTCCTCATCTTTCAAATATTCCTCATACTCCTCCAGCTGTCTTTCTGTGATACTTATCACATTTTTGCGCTTTCTCATATAAAAAAAACCTCCTTCTCTCTGCTATTCCATTCTTCTACTAACATACCTAAAAATGGGAAAATATGCAAGCATATTTTCCCATCCCGTATTCCCTATTCTGCCGCTTAACGCTCATCCAGAGAACGATAAACTTCTTCCTTCATCACGCTGGTATAAGCAGGACGAATAATCTTATCCATGTTAATCAGCTCTTCAATCCGGTGTGCACTCCATCCCACGATTCTGGCAATAGCAAAAATCGGTGTGAACATCTCTTCCGGGATATCCAGCATGCTGTACACGAAGCCGCTGTAAAAGTCCACGTTGGCGCTGACGCCTTTGTAGATTTTGCGCTCCTCAGAAATTACCTTCGGACCAAGCTCTTCTATCATGGAGTACAGCTCGAAATCTTCTTCTCTGCCCTTCTCCTCGGAAAGCTGTTTGACGAAGCGTTTAAATATCTCGGCACGTGGGTCGGACTTGGAATAAACGGCGTGGCCCATGCCGTAGATAAGACCCTTCTTGTCAAATGCATCTTTATGTAACAGACGTTTTAAATAATCCTCCACCGCGTCACGGTCCTTGGTGTCGCTGACTTCTTTTCTCAAATCCTTCATCATCTCGACTACCTTGATGTTGGCGCCGCCGTGCTTCGGTCCCTTTAAGGAGGCCAGAGCCGCGGATACCACGGAATAGGTATCGGTTCCTGAGGAGGTAACTACATGGGTGGTGAAGGTGGAGTTATTACCACCGCCATGCTCCATGTGGAGAATCAACGCCAAATCGAGAACGTGGGCTTCCACTTCCGAATACTTCTTATCCGGTCTCAGCAGGCGAAGCAGGTTCTCTGCCGTGGAAAGATTCTCGTCCGGGCGATGAATATACATACTCTCATCGCGCTCATAATGGTTGTAGGCATGATAGCCATACACCGCCAGCATCGGCATTACACTGATTAACATCAGGCTCTGACGGAGCACGTTGGGAATGGAGATATCCCAGGCCTGGTCATCATAGGATGCCAGAGTCAGAATACTCTTACTCAAGGATATCATCATATCTTTGCTGGGTGCCTTCATTACAACATCTCTCACGAAATTGGTAGGCAGTTTCCGGCTGAACGCCAGACTCTCTCTGAAACGCATCATCTGTTCCGCGTTTGGAAGTTCTCCGAATAACAGCAGGTAGGCAATCTCCTCATACCCGTAACGGTTATCGCGAACGACTCCGCCGATTAAATCGTAAATGTTGTAGCCGCGGTAAAAAAGTTTTCCTTCACACGGTGTCTTCACA
>NZ_JBKVCZ010000280.1:0-2250 GCF_046966825.1 Hungatella sp.
ATACGGTTGGGAACTTCACCCTCTGGCAGTGGAAGAGCGGTCAAGGAAGAAGGGAATCGGCAGCCTGCTGATAAAGGAAATAGAAAAAGAGGCGGTGAACCGGGGCGCCATAGTCATGTATTTGGGATCGGATGATGAAGACGGAGCAACAAGCCTTTCCGAAGGAGATCTTTTTATAGATACCTTTCAGAAAATAAAAAATATTAAAAATAAGAAGAATCATCCATATGAATTTTACGAAAAGAACGGCTATCAGATTGTAGGAGTCCTTCCGGATGTGAACGGTTACGGCAGGCCGGATATTTATATGGCGAAAAGGTTATGTGAAAAAGTCCAGCTAAGAAATGTCAAGAAATAAAGTGAAAAATGTTTAAAAAGTTTTTTTGAGCAGTTGGTGTAAAAAAAGGCGACTTTAATAAACCCATCGGATATGGGAATTTAAAAATTTCATAGTGGTGGATCTTTAAGCTGCTGTTTCTGTTTTGGCAGACTGTTCTGTCACATAGCGTTTACAATGCTCTTCGGGTGTAATGATCTCAAAAGGTTTGTTATCCCGCAGCATAGCGAAAATGATGTTGCAGATTTTATGCATAACGGCTCCGACAGCAACCCTCTTTTTCTTGCTGGCACATTTGCGGGTGTAATAGTCATAAATAACCGGGTTTACAGGTGTTTTTATCCCTTTCTCCATTTTTAAGTTGTTTATGGCAATCATATGCAGGATACGACGCGCAAGACCGGACCCCCGCTTGGACATGTGGACCCTGTCTCCCCTGAGCTTGCCGGAATCATTTACACCGGGATCCAACCCAAAGTAAGCATAGAGCTTCTTGGGTGAAGGAAATAAGTCAAAGGAACCCATTTCTGCGATTAGGACAACAGCGCTTAAAAAGCCGATGCCGCGCAGGGACTGTAGGAGACGGATGCGGTTATATGCAGGATTCCCCTGAAGTCTATCTACAGCCTTGTGCAGTTCTTGCAGAATGGAGTCCAGATGCCCCTGGTATTCCCGGTAAGAATCTATGTACAGCCTAATCCGGAGGGCATTGCTGGGAAGGGCGCGCCCGAACAATTCGGAATCTTTCGCGGCAGTGTATAAGGCGTCATACCTGGCAAGGGCATACATTTCCCCAAAGCGTGCTGTGCTCCGGATGGTTTTGATGATGTCATCCTTTGGAGCGGCAAGCATGTCCCTGGCAAGAGGGTATGCATATAGAAGGTTTAAGGAAGTCTGCGTGGTGATCTTACTGAACACCTGTAGGTAAGCGGGGAAGGAAACTTTCAGTTCTGCATGTAGTTTGAGAACGACCGCCGACTGTAGGTCTTTGAAGTAATAGTAATCACGGACCAGGTTCCGTAGGTCGATGATCTCATCGTCCGGAACGATGGAAGTCTTTAGGGAAGCATCCAGTCCAACTCTAGCCGCTTTTTTTGAATCAAATTTGTCATTATGCAGTTTCCTTACGTTCATATTTGTGCTATTCTTAGTGATGATAGGATTAATGACGGAGCAGTCAAACCCCTTATCACGAAGGAAGCACAGGAGCGGGATGTGATAGATCCCGGTGGACTCAAGGAAGCAGCGGCTTTTGAGAGAATACGTCTCTTGTGCTTCCTTTATTTTTGTGACAGCAAGCTCACGGGACTGCGGATCGGAGTGGATGATCTTAAAGGGTTTTCCAGTGAGGAGGCCATTTGGGAGCATGATGGACATCCAGGTGAAATCAGCGCCGACATCAAGCCCTACAGAGAGATAGGGGATGCTTTCCAGCATCTTGAGAACTTTTTGATAGTGCATAACTTGATCCTTTCTGGCAGGTATCCAATTCCAGAAGGTGGATACACAACCTAGCGGCTTATACAGGTATAGCCTGGGGCATCCCAACCAGCCAAAACATAAATCACCACCGAATGGACTGACAGACTTTTTTAGAGGTTTCACCAGCCAAAAGGCCGGTTCCCAAGGAGGAAACGTCCATAATCCTGCCTTCCGTGATTATACCTCTATCTTTTGTCTGGTGCATGAAGGAAACCTCAGGCAAGGTAAATAAGGTTGCCTTATAACTTCTGATGGAGGGAGAACTCCTCCTTCCGTTATATCTATATAGATTGATTAGATTGGACTTTGTAACTTTTAACTTAGTAGTCGTTCTTGACTACACCATTATTATACTAGGAGGAAATAAATGTTAATTGAAAAATATGACCATGCAATAAAAGAAGTAATGGATCGAGTCAGAGAAACGCAAT
>NZ_JBKVCZ010000281.1:0-2247 GCF_046966825.1 Hungatella sp.
GGCCACGCTCATGGTGGGCCATGAGGTGAAGCTAGTGGTGGACAAGACACCGGCAAAACCGGGAGAAACCGTTCTGGAGATCAAGGATCTGGTCGTGAAAAACGAGCGGAAGCTGGACGCGGTGAAGGGGCTGAACTTAAAGGTTCGGAAAGGTGAGATCTTGGGAATCGCCGGGATCGACGGCAACGGTCAGAAAGAACTGGTGGAGGCGATTGGATGCCTGATTCCGGCAGAAAAGGGGACCATCACAGTCTGCGGCAAACCCATTACCAACACGGACCCGCGCACGGTCATCGACAGCGGCGTCAGCACGATTCCGGAGGACAGGCAGAAACGCGGTCTCGTTCTGGATTTCTCTGTCAATGAAAATGCAGTGCTGGAGCGGTACCGCCAGGAACCATTTTCCAGAAAAGGGATCTTAAATAAAAAAGAGATGGAACAGTTTACAAAGAAGCTGATCGAGGAGTTTGATGTCCGCCCGGAGGACTGCGGTTCCAAGCGGGCAGGCGGCCTTTCAGGAGGAAATCAGCAGAAGGTCATCATCGGCCGGGAAATCGCCATGAATCCGGATGTGCTGATTGCGGTTCAGCCCACCCGCGGACTGGACGTGGGCGCCATTGAGACGGTACATAAGACGCTGATCCGTGAGAGGGACAAGGGAAAAGCGGTGCTCCTCATCTCCTTCGAACTGGATGAAGTGATGAATGTATCCGATACGATCGCGGTGATCTACGATGGAAAGATCCAGGATACGTTTTCGCAGGGAACCGTGGATGAAAATACGATTGGCCTGTTGATGGCAGGAGGAAAGAATCATGGATAGAACTGTAAATATTTTGAAGAAGCCGCTCACGATGACTCTGATCGCCATCTTCTTCGGCTTTGTGGTTGCCGGGATTATCCTTGCGGCGGCCGGATATCCTCCGGTCCACTCACTGGGCGTCCTGTTTAACGGTGTATTTTCCAGCCCCAAGCACGTATCCAACGTCATTATTAAGAGTACTCCGCTGATTCTGACAGGACTCGGCGTGGCATTTGCATTTAAGACCGGACTCTTTAATATCGGCGCTGAGGGACAGTTTATCATGGGTTCCGTGGCGGCTACCGTGGTTGGTATTCTCTTTGATTTCCCGCCGGTGATCCAGATTCCACTGGTTCTGTCAGCCGGTGTGGCAGCGGGAGCGGTATACGGAGGCATCGCCGGATTCTTAAAGGCTAAATTCGGTATCCACGAGGTTCTCACCAGTATCATGCTCAACTGGATCGCACTCTATTTCTCCAATTACGTCTGTGGTCTGAACCGGTTTCATAAGCCGGATACCATCGGAACGTACGCAATCAACCGGTCCGGTTATACGATGATTCTGGGAAATTATAAGGCGACGGAGGAAGGCAAGGCCGCTCTGGCCCAGAATGAATTTCTGCGCAGTACGATCCTGAAAACGGATGTAAACGCGGGATTTATCATTGCCATTGTCCTGGCAGTCCTGATCTCCTTCCTTCTATATAAAACTGCAAAGGGCTTCGAACTGAGGGCCGTTGGCTCCAACCGGTTTGCGGCTGAATTTTCGGGGATTTATGTGAATCGGAATATCCTGCATTCCATGCTGATCTCCGGCGCCATCTGCGGGCTGGCGGCAGCGCTTTACATAACCGGCAACTCGCCTCATGGAATTGCCACGCTGGCGGCATTTGAAAATACCGGGTTTAACGGGCTGGCGGTCTGTCTGATCGCGGCCAGTTCTCCTATTGGCTGTATTTTCGCGGGACTTCTGTTCGGCGGCCTGATCTACGGCGGCCAGACGCTGCAGTACGAGGTGGGCGCGCCGTCGGAGATCATCAACATTGTCATCGGAGTCATCGTGTTCTTCGTTGCGCTGACCCATATCATTCCGCCGCTGGTGGAACGCTTAAGGAAAGTCCCCCTGGGAAAACCTGGGCGGAATGTCTCGAAGGGAGGGAAATAATATGCTTAGCAGTCTGACGCTGTTTATCGGCATTACACTTATGTATTCTACCCCTCTGGTTTTCGCCGCCCTGGGCGGAGTGGTGTCAGAGCGGTCCGGTGTTACCAATATTGGAATCGAGGGAATGATGACCATCGGAGCGGTGACAGGAGCTACGGTGGGCTACTACTCCGGAAGCGCCTGGGCGGGATTCTTCGCTGCGGGGCTGGCCGGCGGACTCATCGCGCTGCTTCATGCGTTTGCGGCCATCACCTGCAAGGCGGACCAGACGATATCCGGT
>NZ_JBKVCZ010000282.1:0-2224 GCF_046966825.1 Hungatella sp.
GCATGCCGGGCGCGCGGAACATCAAACGCAGGCTCATCATCAGCACGTTCTGAATCTGCTGAATGTCGTTGGTCAGCCTGGTTACAAGGGAACCGCTGCTGAAATCGTCTATGTTCTTAAAGGAAAACTGCTGTACCTTGTCAAATACGTCTTTTCTCAAATCGGAGCTGAAACAGATGGAGGCCTTTGATGAGAAATAGGCCGCTCCGATTCCGCCCGCGGCCATAACAAAGGCCGTAACCACCATCACGCCGCCCACGGCTATGATATAGCTGGTGTCCCTGTTTGCCACACCATTGTTAATAATCAGTGACATCAGCTTTGGTAGCATGATCTCACCAAATACCTCTGTCAGCATCAAAAGCGGTGCCAGCAGAAATGAGCCCCAATATGGCTTTATATATTTCCAGTATCGCTTCACGTTATGAATCCTCCTTTTTTGTCGTTGTCTTAGTCGTTATGTCGGACAAATTCGCATAAATGCGCTCCAGATACCCTTCCATGGCCTGAAACTCTTCCTCCGTGAATCCCAGAAACATCTGATTTTCCACGTTTTTAAAAAACTGCCGGCTGTGTTCCACGACATCGAGCCCTTCCTCTGTCAGACAGAGCTTGTTGTACCGGTTGTCTTCCTGGTCCACAATTCTCGTGATATAACCGCCCTTTTCCAGTTTTTTCACCGACACCGCTATGGTTGCCGCGGTGACGTTTAAATATTCCGCGATTTCCTTCTGGGACGCGTTGGAATGTTCCGCCAGGGTTGTTAAAATCTGATGCTGGCTCCTGTAGACTCCAGTCTTATTCAGACGCTGCTCCAGAATGCTCCGGTGCAGCTTCATAATTCTGATGTACTGCGTCAGCACGTGATGAGCCGAAGAATCCAGCCACTTGCTGTCATGGCATGGCCCGCTGCCACAAGATTTCATGTTTTTCCGCCTCCCTTCCTCATCATATGGGGAATAATTAGTTATGTGATAGTTAGCTAATTAATAATTAGGTATTATACTCTTACTCAATAAGGATTACAATAGGGTAATTATGAAATTTCTGTGAAATATAGAAAAAAGAGGCCAAAAGGCCCCTTCCTGTCACGCTCCATGCATGATCGTAAATATAAATATGTAGAATTATAAAGCTGCTGTTACATTTCCAGCGTAACCACGGTCCACCTGCTGTTCTGCATTATGAGGAAGCAGGGCCGCTTCATTTTATAGCGATAGTAGCGTTCCATACAGTTTACAAACAAACGGTATCTCATCAGGCTTGTACAAACAGGATAAATTGTCATGGTTTTCCCTCCCATATCATTCTGTTATAGTTTATGCGAAAAATGCGTCTGTTATGACCATTTTTTCGGCGCACCCACTTATTTTCAGTCAGAGAGCCGGAGACCGTAAACAGTCTCCGGCTCTCCGGCATCACCACGTGATCCAGCCGTAGGTTTTGTAATCATGAGGAATCACGTGATCATATGCTTCATTGAAGATTTCCCGTTTCAGCTTCCTGCGAAGTTTCTTAGACGTCTGCTTTTTCACGTACCGGCACTCATGGTCATAAAACCACTTCGTTTTTCTGTGGTGACGGTAATCTTTCATCACTTCTTTTCTGGGATCCCGGTAATTCTTTTCAGTCTTATACATCCGCTTCCTATTGCGGCAGTATAACTCCAGTTCCCATTCTTCAAGTTCTTTCTGAATCTCTCTTTCCATTTCTATCCCTGGCATGGGTTTTATATTTGCCCGTTACGGACACTTGCTCCACACCTAGAACAGATTCATCCGGTAATATAACATCATCGCTTTCCCCTCTCTCATGCTACCTGCTTCTTTTCTCGACTATACCATACCGGACTGTCATTTTCCATATACGGAAGCTTACAAACAATTACAATATCTTTACGGATAGCCTTCTTCGAAGGTCTCCGGCGGGCTTCCTAAATCGTAATACTTTTGCTACTTGTTTTTCATCAGTCCATCCCCTACAATGATACTATAAAATTGTAATTGAAAAGGAGGGGCCGTACCTGTAGTCTTCTTTGTCCTGGGTTATTATTTAATAAAAAAAGCTGTTAAAAATGGAATTCTGGAAGCCTACAAAGAAATCCACAAGGATCAGCAGTAAGTAAAAGGCGCCATCTCAAAAAAGGACGATCCCATACCGGGTATCGTCCTTTCAGACTGTAGACAACTAGCCTCCTAATAGGAGGCGGTTGTCTTTTTTCTTT
>NZ_JBKVCZ010000283.1:0-2213 GCF_046966825.1 Hungatella sp.
GTCGTGTATGTGCTGCGGCTTCAGGATATGGCCTTTGGACAGGAGACGCAGGAGGCTTTTGAAGGCGACATCCGGAACAGAACCTTGCTGTCCCTGCAAGGGGTGAAGGGAACGCCGGGCTATCAGGCCACCAAGGAATGGTACGAATGGCTGCAAACCTACGACACGGATATGTCCATTTACCATTCCGAAGAAGCCTTTTCCGAGGACTTCGGGGATGATTACTACGCCTACAACCTGTACACACGGGAAATGAAGGACAAACTGGACGAAATCTGTGCCAAGTACCATCTGAACCTGCTGGGGAAAATGTACGTTGACCCGGATGAAGCGGCAGCCTGCAAGGCGCTGGGGATTCAGGGCATACTCCGCCCCGGCGTTCAGGCGGAAACCAATTTTGGCGGAATGCGGTATTACGCGGACGGCTCCTTCACCGTGGAGGGACGCATGACCCTGACAGGCCAGAATTCTGTCTGGCCGTATGAGGAAATCGTGACCTTCTCCTGCGCCCGGAAGGACAGCTTCAGCGAGATTTATGCCTCTATCGGCCCGGAGGGAAGCTATGAGGAATGGACGTATACAACGTCTGACGGCGTGGACATGCTGATCGTTCTGGAGCAGCGAAATAACCTCAACCATCATGCATTCATGGTCGCGGACAGGGGAGACTATGTGCTGACCTTCTCCGCACTGGAATATGACCATGACTGGACGAAAGCCGCACTGGAAGCCTTTGCCGAAGCCATCGACTTCACCGTGCAGCCCCAGAGAGTGACGGAAGAATCTCTGGCGGAAGCAGAGGTGCGAAGGAAAGACGCGGACAAACAGCAGGCAGACGACTATGACAAGCACATCCGCGCCTATGTAGATCAGGGCTACGAAGCCCGGATCAAATCCCGGATGGAGTTCAGCACCCATCCCGCTCAGCTGGGCTTCTGCGTGATGGATCTGGATGGAGACGGCGTGGACGAGCTGCTTGTGGGCGAAAATGGGTATATCATCGCGGCCTATAACAAGCGGGACGGCGGCACTCAATACATTATGCCGCCGACCGTTGCCTATCCGTCCATGGTCGATGAATCCAGCAGCTTTGTTTCCGGAATCGGCTGCGGAATTGGCGTCGGCGCTACCTATATGCATCTCTGTGAGGACAACGTTCTGGCCTATGTTTATGCCTGCACCGACGGCTCGATGGCTTATCATTTTGCGAAGGTTGAAAATGGAACCTATGTCTGGGATAAGGGCGTCGTTTACTATACCAGTGAAAGTGAATATTTCAGAGGGAATTCATGGTTGATGTACCCGAATCTGGACGTGCCAAACGATGTCCCCATTACGGAGGAAGAATTCAACAAAATCGTTCAGTCCCACCCCCGCGTCCCTGTGACGCTGACTCCAGTTGCCGAGTATCCCTTCGCCGACACTTCCCCCAGCGGCATCGGCGGGAAGGACGTCATTTGTGCCAGCTATAGAGAAGTGTTCCAAAGTGAGGGAATATCGATGGATGGCTGGGAGTGCTGTCTCATTGATCTGGACGGCGACGGGCAGGAAGAACTGTTCCTGACCGATGGCGGATGGAGGGGTGTGCTGACCATCAAAGGCGGAAAGGTAAAGATTCTGGAATGCGGCGCGGACGTCACCATCTGCGAGGGAAATTACATTGCCCACACTCAAAGATATCTGGACGGCAACAGTGCTACCAGCTACTACAAAGTGCAGAACGGAAACGCCGTATTAGTGGACTATCTGCGATATGACAAGGGCGTAAACCCGGAAAATCCGTGGTTCTACGGCGCAGACGCGCTGGATGAGTCCTTGCAGCCCGTTTCTCAGGAGCAGTACGAAGCGGCTCAGGCGAAATACGTGCCGCTGAAATTGGAGACGCACCCGGTCGCGACGTATCCGCTCCCTTAAGCGGATTTGGACAGGCTACATTTTGACAGGAGGTGATCCCTTGGAGGATCAGGGCATTATTGACCTGTTCTTTGAAAGATCGGAACAGGCCATCACGGAAACAGACAAGAAATACGGCGGGTATTGCTATGCTATCGCCTACAACATTCTTTCCTCCCGCGAAGACTCGGAGGAAAGCGTCAGCGATACATATCTGACGGCGTGGAACACCATCCCACCAAGAAAACCCAACATTCTGAGTGCTTTTCTTGGAAAAATCACCCGGCATATCTCCATCGACCGCTGGCGCAAACAGAGCG
>NZ_JBKVCZ010000284.1:0-2202 GCF_046966825.1 Hungatella sp.
AGGAACGGCAAAATTTTTTACACTTCTATTACTTCTTTATCACACATAAGCAAACGCCGCTGGTTTGAAACCGATTATCCAAAAATTCTGGCTGAGCCGCCGAAAAAATACGACGGCTCCGACCGCGGCCTGGAACACGGCTCCTACATCATCGAATCCCTGGAAACCGGACGCATGTACCGCGGCCATTTCAATATGATGAACGAAGGCTGCATATCCAACCTGCCCTATGAATGTGTGGTCGAGGTTCCCTGCTACGTAGACGGAAACGGCATCAGTGTACCGAAAATTGGTGATCTTCCCCTCGGCCCTGCTGCCGTGTGCTCCCAG
Source organism: Hungatella sp. (assembly GCF_046966825.1). Lineage (NCBI taxonomy): Bacteria > Bacillati > Bacillota > Clostridia > Lachnospirales > Lachnospiraceae > Hungatella > Hungatella sp. The sequence continues at coordinate 331 of NZ_JBKVCZ010000284.1, forward strand.
TCCGTCTGGGTACAGCGCCTGTCGGTGGAAGCCGCAGCCGCCGGAGACGTCACCCTTCTGAAACAGGCCGCCTTAATGGACCCGCTCACCGGCGCCGTCTGCAATCCGCCGGAAATCTGGCAGATGGTTGACGAAATGCTGGTAGCTCAGGAGCAGTGGCTCCCACAGTACAAAGACGAAATAGAGCTTGCCAAAAAACGTCTCTCCTCGGGAGACAGGATTCCTACCAGAGACGGATACCGTGGTGCGGTGCGTCTCCGCGAAAAGTCTCCGGAAGAGGTCGCCGGCGCAAGGGCACAAAGGGATTTGACTGCGAAATAAATGACAGCCGTCGTTTTAACAGCATTCCGCTGTATACTGTTCATAAGCGTCTGTTCCCGCTTTCAGGCGCTTTAGCCCCTCCTCCACTCTCGACGCGGGGCAGGCAATATTCATACGGAGAAACTGGTTTCCATGCCCGCCGTATGCGGCGCCGGCCGACAGGTAAAGGCCCGTTTCCCTGCGGAGATAACGGCACAGCTCCGCCGCGTCCCCAAGCACTCTTGTGCAGTCCAGCCAGAGCAAATACGTTGCATGGGACTGCACAAGAGAAACATTGGGCAGTTCCCGTTCCAGAAAGCTTCTGACGATCCGGCGGTTTTCTGCCAGATAGTTTCTCAAATCGTCCAGCCATTCCTCTCCCTGTGTAAATGCGGCAATCGCCGCGTCAATGGCAAATGCGTTCGGTTCCGCCACCTCATCGTTGTTTAATGCCCGCTCCATCTTATGCCTTAAGTATTCGTTGGGCACCGCAACCGCCGCAGTCTGCAGACCGGCCAGATTAAACGCCTTTGTCGGTGCAATGCAGGTAATACTGTTCTGTGCGCATTCCTCTGATACCGATGCAAATGGAATATAGTCGTATCCCGGCTCGGTTAAGTCACAGTGAATTTCATCGGAAATCACCGTAACGTGATTGGCGGCGCACAGTTCCCCGATTCTTCCCAGCTCTTCTCTGCTCCAGATGGATCCGGTAGGATTTTGGGGATTGCAGAGAATCATCAGTGCAGTCTGAGGATCCTTAAGCTTGTTCTCCAGGTCCTTCCAGTCTATCCTGTAACTCTTCCCATCGTATAAAAGCCGGTTTTCTATGACCCTGCGGCCATTGTTGCAGATGGAATTATAGAAAATGTTATAGACCGGAGGCTGTACCAGCACAGCTTCCCCCGCTGTCGTCAGTTTACGGACCGCGCTGGAAACAGCGGGCACCACACCGGTGCAGAATACAAGCCAATCCCGATCCATTTCAAAGTTATGACGCCGCTGCCACCATCCGGCGACCGCCTCCCGCCATGCCTCCGGCACCGTGGTATAACCGAAGATTCCGTGCTCCGCCCGTTTTTTCAGCGCTTCCGTAATCTCCGGTGCGGTTTCAAAATCCATATCCGCCACCCACATAGGCAGTTCCCGTTCCGTGATATCCCATTTTAAAGAGTTACTTCCACGCCGGTCTGTCAATTTATCAAAATCATGGGACATCTTACACCGCCTCCCTCAGCTCCTGCATCTGAACAGCAGTTTTTGTCACATCCACTCTGGATGCATCCATAACCAGCTCTTTGATTCCCTGCGCCTTTATTCTGCCGCCGCTGGGATTTAAGACACTGTCAATCGTATTGTTTATCTCTGCGTCCACGGTGGAGTATTCAAAGGCCAGCGTCGTATTTAACAGACGACAGTTTTTCATGACCAGATTGTCAATGTAGCACATGCCCTGACTGCTCTCAACCGTGCAGTTAATCAGGGTAAGATTCTTTGCGTTCCAGCCTAAATACTCACCGGAGATAAAGGAATCATAAACGGTTACATTTTCACTGTTCCAGAACGCATCCT
>NZ_JBKVCZ010000285.1:0-2171 GCF_046966825.1 Hungatella sp.
GTATAGGAGTTGTAAGAGTATTTCACGTCATTCAAGGCGCGGATTAAGGCCGGATTTCCGATGGCATAGCCGATTCTCATGCCCGCCATGGATCTCGACTTACTGAAAGTCTGCACAACCAGAAGATTTTCATACTTCCTGGTCAGCTTAAGCGCGCTGGTTCCGCCAAAATCAATGTAGGCCTCGTCCACAATCACCACCGAGTCCTGGTTATGGGAAACGATGTCCTCCACCTCCGAAAGCGGCATATAAAGCCCGGTAGGCGCGTTGGGATTAGGGAAAATAATTCCGCCGTTCTCACGGTAATACTCTTCCTTCACAATCTTGAAATTCTCATCCAGAGCCGGTTTCTCATAGGGCACGCCGAAAAGCTCCGCCCAAACCGGATAGAAGGAATAGGAGATGTCCGGGAAAAGCACCGGCTTATCGGAGTTGAAAAAGGTCATGAACGCCATGGCGATCACGTCGTCGGATCCCACCCCTACAAAGATTTCATCTCTATCCACTTTATAATATTCGGAAAGTGCGTCCACAAGAACCGAGGATGCAGGATCCGGATATTTTCTGAACAGATCGTAATCCATCTCCTTAAGCGCTGCGCTTACGCCCGGCGCCGGCGGATAGGGATTCTCATTCGTATTTAACTTGACTAAATGGCTGCCCCTCGGCTGGTCTCCCGGCACGTAAGGGACTACTTTTCTGATATTTGCCTCCCATGGTTTCATCGCTCTTCCTCCCGTCATGAAAGTCCGTACTCTCCGGCAACCGCTTCAAAGGCCGGCAGAGACCGCTCAATCTGCTCATAAGACACACAATAGGAAATTCTCACATATCCAGGACAGGCAAATGAGGTTCCCGGCACCACCAGCAGGCGGTGCTTCTTGCATACTTCACTGAAAGCCCTGTCATCCGCTTCCGGAGATTTTACAAACAGATAGAATGCGCCTTCCGGACGGATACACTCGAAGCCGAATCCCGTGAGGCCGTTGTAAAGGAGATTCCGGTTCCTGTCATAGGCCTCCACGTTTACCTTCTCGTCAATACAGCGCAGGATCACCCGCTGCATCAGCGAAGGAGCGTTCACGCAGCCGAGAACACGGTTGGCAATGGTCGCCGCTGCGATGACTGCCTTTGAATCCTCCAGCTCATCCGGAATCACCAGATACCCGATCCGCTCTCCCGGAAGCGACAGGGACTTGCTGTAAGAGTAGCAGACAACGGTGTTATGGTAGAACGGCGTCACATAAGGCACCTCCACCCCGTCATACGCCAGCTCCCGGTAGGGCTCGTCCGATATCAGCACGATGGAAGTCCTGTACTCCTCTTCCTTCGCCTTCATAACTGCCGCAATCTGTTCCAGCGTCTCCGACGAATAGACCACTCCGGTGGGATTGTTCGGCGTATTGATGATGACCGCCTTCGTCCGTTTCGTAATCTTCTCCTTCAGCTCCGAGATATTCGGCTGAAATGAGGAGGTATCCGGGGACACCGTCACCAGCACTCCGTCGTAATTTCTCACATAGGCGCCGTACTCCATAAAATAGGGGGCAAATACGATCACTTCGTCTCCCGGGTCCAGAACCGTCTTTAAAATAACGTTCATACCGCTGGCTGCGCCCACGGTCATCAGAATATTCTCCAGATGAAACTGTGTGCCGAATCTCCGGTTCAGCGACTGTGCCACCGTATCCCGGACATCCTCGAAGCCCGCGTTGCTCATGTAACCATGGACCATGGTAGACGCTTCTTCCGCCACGATATCCGTAATCGCCCGGTTCACCGCCTCCGGCGCCGGTACATTGGGATTGCCAAGGCTGAAATCATAGACATTCTCCGGTCCGTAGATGGCGGCCAGGCGTTTTCCTTCTTCAAACATGGCCCGAATGGCAGAATTATTCTCAACAAGGGGCCTCATCTTCTCAGCTATCATAACCTCATTCCCTCACTTTTTCTGAATTTACGCAATGCAGTACTAGTACCAGGTTTGTAAACTACCTCACCAAGTGCTCATAGTATACCATACCAGGAACTCAAGGTCTATAACAAAAATGAAGAGCCGTGGACAGCTTCAGGCGTCTTTTCACACCTGACAGTTCCCCGGCTCCCGGTCTCATTTCCGACTAATCCACGATTTCTTCTCCGCATCGCAGGCAGATGCCTTTCCCTTGGGA
>NZ_JBKVCZ010000286.1:0-2123 GCF_046966825.1 Hungatella sp.
GTTAATGGCAAAGTACAGCCTCTTCGGTTTTTCTATGAAATCGATCTGCGGCAGACTGCTGACATAGTCGATCTCCGGCTCCGGCACCGTTAAAATGGCGTACTCGTTGATCATCTCATCCACAATGATCCCGTGTTCTGTCAACTCAGCCAGGCTCCCGGAATATTTAACGATCAGTTCCCATGTATTCAGCTCGGAGTTATACCCCACATTCAGGGACTCCGATTTTTCCCGTTCCTCTGTCGTGGCACTGAGAGAGAGGTTTAAGAGGTTTTCCAGCTTCTGATTCTGCATATGCTTCTCTGTGTTATTCTTTTACTCTATCATACGCATCATGGCACGGGGGTATTCGGATTCTTTCCTATCACCCCGCCGTCTCCTTCTCAGCCTCCCGTATCTCCACCCCATTATAAAAGAACCGGAGGATTTCCTCATAGGTTTTGCCTTCCGCCGCCATGGCCTGCGCTCCGTTCTGGCTCATGCCGACTCCGTGGCCGTATCCGCCTCCATAGATATGGAAGGTGGTGATATTATTATCATCCACGCCCTCGTTCTCGATGGCAATATAGGCGCTGGGCAGGGACTCGATATCCTTCATGACGTTTCCGTCATTCTTCGTAATCTTCATGTAGGGATTGCCAAGCTTTGCTCTCACCTGGCCTTCTCCGTTGATGGTCATGATTCCATCGGAGCCTTCCACACGCACTTTTTTCACGATGCCGCCCACACCGCGCTCGGTGACGGAGATATTCAATATGGTTCCCACCGCGGTAATCTCCTCCTCCAGCTGCCGGTTCGTGACCGTAGTCTCCCAGCGGTACATCGGGAAGGAGGAATCATAGGATGGGTACTCCTTATCCTTGATAAATGCCTCAAATGCCGCATTGGTGGACAGATTTAAGACGCTGCGGTCTGTCTCCAGGAGGCAGCCGTCCAGATACGGATATTTGGCCGGATCACTTCCCCAGATACTGCCGTCTGTCGTATGGCCGCAGGAGGTGGAGAAATAAAATGCCTCAATGGGCGCATCCTGATAGAACAGAAGCTTTCCATACGTCTCACGGACCGCCTGCTCCGTCTTATCCGATGTCTTTAGGTTGTTATACACCTGAAATCTGGTGCTGTCGTCCACATGGGCGCCGTACTGGCTGTAGGTGTTGCTCTGAATCTGGCGGTAGGCGTACGTTCTCGCACAGACCGCCTGGGCCTTTAACGCCTCCATCTCGTAGCTGTCAGGCATCTCGCTGGGCACTACCCTGGTCAGATAATCTTCCAGATACAGTTCATTAATCAGAGTGATCCCCTCTGTCTCTTTCCGGATTTCGATGCTTCCGCTGTACGACGGCGTACCGAGGGACCTGCGGATCGAATTGACGGAGATGGTATCGCCGGCATCCACGGGAGTGACGACAATTCGACCGTCCTTCAGCCGCTCATCCGACGGATCGATAATCACTTCGGCCTTCGCCGGGATCTGCACGCTCTCCTCTCCATAGGCAATGTTCAATCCGCTCTCCGCTGATAAGGTGACCGACGGATGGAAGACAGACTGAAAATTCGTATTCATGATCATGACCCGGATCGTCTTCGCATCGAATTCCCGCATGGTCAAAGCCGCGCACAGCTTTCCATGGGCCACGACAAATTCCTGAATGTCGTAGCCGACCAGGATATCCGAGATGGACTGCTCCTCAAACTGGCCATACAGCTTATACACCTTGAAATCCTTATCCAGTTTGATCTTACCGTAGCCTTCAATCTCAATGGAATCGTCCTTTACCGACAGGACCTTTCCGGTAATTCTCTTTTTCTTCAACGTCACCTTCTGAAGCTTGCCGTTCTTCAAAGAAAGGTCCGCCAGATTATCGGCAAACTCCTCCGGCTGCCCCAGAGAGGCTTCCATGGGGAACGTTCTCTCAATTGTACCCAGATGTACGGAAAAGGTCTCCCCCTCGCCGCGTGTCAGCCAGACATTCTTATAAGTGACGGAATCACTCACCGTTTCCCTGACCGCGATCATCTCACCGTCTTTTACCAGGACTTTCAGTTCCCAGTCTATGTAGCTGTCGAGGCTGATTCCTTCAAAGCGGAATTTGCCCTCGCTCGTATAAGCAGTCCACGCC
>NZ_JBKVCZ010000287.1:0-2119 GCF_046966825.1 Hungatella sp.
GCAGGAAGATGAGTCTCGATTCCTCTCCCGGTTCCAGTTCCAGGCATTTTTTCAGAGCACCGCAGTGATTGCCGCCCTTTTCGAAGCTTCCGCTCATCTCGCCGCGTTCCACCGCCGCCGGATTATCCTCGGTGCGGTAGAGGCCGATGAATTTGTCCCGCAGACAGTCGAAACCATCCGGATCAAAATCTGAGGTGAAATACTGGTATCCAAACTCCTCGTAGAACAGATCGTGTTCGATAATGCCGTCTTCATACGTAGATCCTGCGGCATACAGACTCATCTGAAAGTTCTTATTATCCATTTCGATGTGGTGGAAGGAAAGCTCACAGTAAGAGTAAACGCTTAATTTCCGTTTTCTTCCGCTCTCATTTTTAAGCTTTACATCCCAGAGCTCCACCGGATCGTCTGCCGGAATGAACAGCGTCTGCTCCGCCTCGATTCCCTGGTAATCACAGCTGTACGTCGTGTAGGACAGGCCGTGGCGGCATGTGTATTTCGCCTGATCCAGAGGTTTTCCCACCGGCTGCCACGAAATACTCCAGAATTCCCCCGTCTCATCGTCTCTCACATAGACGTAATGGCCCGGCCGGTCCATCGGAACGGCATTCCCCCGAAACCGTGTAATTCTGTGGTATTCCGGGGATTTATAGAAGAGATATCCGCCTGCCGTATGGTTCACGACGGCGCACATATCCTTCACTCCCAGGTAATTGGTCCACGACGTGGGCAGGTCCACCCGGTCGATCACATATTCCCTTTTTTCATTATCAAAATGTCCGTACTGCATCCCGTTATCCTCCTTGTTATGAGCACTTAGCGCCTTTATTTTAGTCTCATACGTTCTATCTCAATTATAGATTTTTCCCAAAAAATAGGTATGGCTGAGAGTGTGAAAATTTGTCTAACCTTGCGCGATCACAAAAAGCGGGGGTTGCAAAGCCATCGTTTCTATTATAGAATAGGAGGAGCGTCAAAAAAGGAGAATATACACATGAAGAAAAATGCAATCGTTGGCCAGTCCGGCGGCCCTACCGCCGTCATCAACGCGAGCCTCTACGGCGTCATAAGGGAAGGCATAAACCAGGAAGCCATTGATCACGTCTACGGCATGATTAACGGAATCGAAGGCTATATGTCCGGTACCTGCATGGATTTAACCGCGGATTTAACTTCAGATGAATTAGAGCTTTTAAAATTAACACCGGCGGCCTATTTAGGTTCCTGCCGCTATAAACTGCCGGAAGACTTATCCTCACCGTTCTACCCGGCCCTGTTTGAGAAGTTTCGGAAGATGAACATCGGATACTTCTTCTACATCGGAGGCAATGATTCCATGGACACGGTCAGCAAGCTGTCCCGCTACGCCTCCCACCATCACAGCGAGATCCGTTTCATCGGTGTTCCGAAAACCATAGACAACGATCTCGTTCTGACTGACCATACCCCCGGTTACGGAAGCGCCGCCAAGTACGTGGCCGATACGGTCCGGGAAATCGTTCTGGACTCCTCCGTCTATCAGCAGAAATCCGTCACCATCGTGGAACTGATGGGCCGCCACGCCGGCTGGGTAACCGCGGCCAGCGCCCTTGCCCGCAAATACGAGGGGGACAACCCGGTACTCATCTATCTTCCGGAGACTCATTTCGATTTTGAACAGTTTACAGAGGATGTGACTGCCGCCTTATCGAAGAACAGCACTGTCGTTATCTGTATCTCCGAGGGCATTTCCGACGCCAGGGGCAAGTTCATCTGTGAATATGCGGATGCCGCCCGGCTCGACACCTTCGGCCATAAAATGCTGACCGGCAGCGGTAAGATGCTGGAAAACTTCATACGGGACAAGTTCGGCGTCAAGGTCCGTTCCATCGAGTTAAACGTTAATCAGCGCTGTTCCGGCATGATGGCTTCCGCCACCGATATCGAGGAATCCGTTCTCGCCGGCCGTGAAGGCGTAAAGGCCGCCGTCTCAGGGCTTACCGGGCGCATGATTTCCTTTATACGGAATGAAAACGGTCCATACCATCTGGAATGCGGCACGGTCGATGTTAATGAGGTCTGCAACAGGGAAAAACTCTTTCCATCTGAATGGATGAATCCCCGCGGCACCGATGTGACG
>NZ_JBKVCZ010000288.1:0-2113 GCF_046966825.1 Hungatella sp.
GTTGTAAAGCGTGGAGGAAACCTGACATACGCCGCCGCCCGGCTCTTCCACCAGTTCGCCGTTTACATAGGCACCGGCCGGCCGGTACCCCTTGGCCTCGGAACGCTCTCCCGTGGCCTGATTGAAAGAAAATTCCTCACCCGGCTGTAAAATCAGGCCGTTAAGCGCTTCGGCAGCCAGTTCGATGTTCTTGTTTCTGTCCTTGTTGGCCGTGGTCGTGGTGCTATAGGTTCCAATCACCTGATACAGCTCCTTGGCCTGTGCCTCCGTGATCTCCGGAGCCGTCTCCTTGCCGGTAGCTTCAATCACAGCACTGAAATTTTTATCCTTTAACTGAGCCAGAATATCGGAAACCAGCTTCTCCTGGTCGATCACCAGACCGTTCTGCTCTCCCGAGTAGATAAACTTCCCTGCTTCCTTGTCAAAACCGGATACGGAACCGTTCCTGGCCTTCACGTCCCACTTGGCGGCGGCCTTTTTGGCCTCTTCCGCGGCCGCTTCGTCCAGACCGTTCATATCCAGGGTATAGCTTTCCTTCGGTTCGCCCGTATAGATATCTCCTAAAAGGGAATCCACCTTCGTCTCCAGTAAATCGGCGACCTCATACGTATCATCCTTATACGTAATCTTCATGCCCCACTCATACTTGTCCAGAATCGCCTTTTTCGCCTGTTCTCTGGACATTCCGGTGATGGAGATCCCATCTACGGAAACCTCCTTCTGAAGCTCCGGCTCCGGCTGGCTCGTCGTCTCGCCCGTCTCCACCTCGGCAGGCCTGCTTCCTACGAACTTCACTGCCGCCATAATCACGATCACGGCAACCACCGCGATAATGATCCCCAGCAGAATCTTCGTGATATCATACTGCGGACGCTTCTTCCGCTTTGAACCCCTTCCCGAACCGCCCCGCGGCTGGTAGGAACTCTTATATCTTGAGGACTGGCCCCTGCTTCCCTGGCTTGTCTTTCTGGAAGCCCCCGTTCCTGTCTTCCGTGTTCCCTGAGAGGAATAAGATCTTGATGTTCCACTCTGTCTGTTGCCTGTCTGACTCATCTATTTCACCTTTTCACATGATAGTGTATATTACATTGAGTAGTATACCATACTTTGTGGGAAATGCTATTACAAATTTATGAATTTTCTTAATTATTTTTCGTCGTTTTTCTACATTTTACAGAACGTAAAAAACATGTTACTATAGTATTACTAAAGTATTTCAAATTGGAGGTAATTATGGAACTCATCGATCTGCACGTTCATTCCAACGCCTCGGATGGCACGCTCACCCCGGCCGCCGTCGTCGCTCTCGCAGTGGAAAAAGAACTGACCGCCATCGCTCTGACCGACCACGACACCATCGCCGGCATCCCGCAGGCCATAGAGGCCGCCCGCGGCCTTCCCATCGAAATCATTCCCGGTATCGAGCTCTCCTGCCACTACGAGGGCGAGGAGATCCACGTTCTGGGACTGTATGTAAATCCGGACGATCCCGCTTTTCTCCGGGAAACCGACCGTCTCCTCATACTCCGCGAGAAACGCAACGACGAGATGATCTGCCGTTTTTCGGAGGACGGCATGGTACTGACCAGGGAGGAGCTTACCGCCGGCAATCCCGATACGGTCATCACGAGGGCCCATTTCGCCCGCGTCCTGATGGAAAAAGGATATGTCTCCTCCATGGACCAGGCATTTAAAAAATATTTAAAATACGGCGGCCGCTGGTGTCCAAAGAAAGAGACCATCGAGCCCTCCTACGCGCTCAGGATCCTGACCGACTGCGGAGCGTCTCCGGTCCTCGCCCATCCGTACCAGTACCATCTCGGCGATGCAAGGCTGGAAGCACTGGTCGCTTCCTTAAAAGAAGACGGACTGGCCGGCCTGGAAGTCTACCACTCGTCCAACAATCAATACGAAAGCGGGAAGCTTAAGAAACTGGCCGTCAAATACGGTCTGTTCCCCACCGGCGGCTCCGACTTTCATGGGGCCAACAAGCCGGATATCGACATCGGATGCGGCCGGGGCAATCTGCGCATCTCCGCACTGCTTCTGGACGACATCAGGCAGGCGCGGGCCAAGAACATAAATACAAGAACATAAATACAAGAATATAAAT
>NZ_JBKVCZ010000289.1:0-2067 GCF_046966825.1 Hungatella sp.
ATGTTCATCGGAGTACCGTAAAGGAGTACGTCCACTTCCTTTATTCTGCCTTCCTGATCCAGTTCCTTTCGAAGACTGTCGTAAATAAACCACCAGTTGTCCGATGGAAACGTTTTGCCCTGTTTTTTCTTCCCCACGTGAGCAGCCTCTCCCTGTCCCGGGACCAGCGCCTCCGCCAGTTCCTCCGCCTCCCGGTACGTTAAATATCCCTGTACGTATTCCGGGTCCGAAGGGGTCGTGTCCGGAGATAAGTATCCGTTCACATAGAGATAATTCAAATACTTTGCATACCAGTTATTCCTGTCCTTCTCCGAAAAATAGTTCTGCCCCTGCTCCTTAAGCAGCTGTTCACAGCTTTCGGCATCCGTCAAAAGAAGGGCGGCTGACTTGTAGGCCGCCGCTCTCGATATCCCACCCGGCTTCGTCTCACTGACCAGGATGATGATAATTAAAATGAGAACCAGAAGAGGAATTCCGGCTGCAAATGCGATAAATTTCCTTTTATTCATGCGCTCCTCTTATCTCATATAAGTTTTCTTCTCTTCGTCGATGTGCTTTAAATCCTTGTAGTCGTTTGTATTAAGGGAAAGTTCTTTTTTCCTGAGTGCCCGGTTCACCAGTCCGGATAGCATGCTGTAGCCCACCGCAAAGGTCGGTACTGCGATAATCATGCCTACAAAACCGAACAGGCCGCCGAACAGCAGGATGGAAAACAGCACCCAGAAACTCGGAAGTCCCGTAGACTGTCCTAAAATCTTCGGGCCTAAGATATTGCCGTCAAACTGCTGAAGCAGTACGATGAAAATCAGGAAGTACAGACACTTCATCGGGCTGACCAGAAGAATTAAGAAGGCACTTGGGATGGCTCCGATAAACGGGCCGAAAAACGGGATCACATTGGTCACACCCACGATCACGCTGACAAGCAGAACGTACGGCATCTTCATCCAGTTTAAGCATACGAAACAGATGATACCGATAATCAGGGAATCCAAAAGCTTGCCCGTGATAAATCCGCCGAACACCCGGTGGACAAAACGGAGCTCTTCGATAAACTGATTCGCCATCCGCAGAGGCAGCACGCTGTAGATGATCTTCTTTCCCTGTGCGGAAAGAGTTTCTTTAATGTTTAATAAATACACCATAACGATGACGCCGATCAGGATGTTCTTAAGCGCCAGCACAACACTCAAAAGACCGCTGGACAGGCCGCTTATCACCGTCGATACGTTCGGTACCAGGGAGGTGGTCAGCCAGGTTTCCAGTTGATTGGTCACCTCGTCGTACATCGGGATTACCTTTTGTTCCAGGGTCGGATTATCCTCCAGAAGCTTCTGAAGCCAGAGCGCCAGGTTGTTGATGTTCTCCCCCAGTCCCTCCTGCAGCGTCATAATACTCGTGTAGATCTGCGGAATCACCATCCAGAACAGTCCCGCAACAATCACAAAGAGGACGATCAGGCTAACAGCCGTCGCTCCGGCCTTCGATAATCCCCTGACTGTCTTTTCCTTTTTTACGCCCTTCGCAATCCATCCTTCAAGAAGGCTTCTCGTCCTGTTGTAAATCGGGAGAAGCAGATATGCCAGGACAGCTCCATAGATCACCGGCATCAATATGCCGATAAATGCCCTCAGTCCAGCCTTCATCACCTGAAATCTCGTAAGAAAAAAAGCAAACGCGATACTCAGCGCGATCACCGCCAGCGCGGTCACTCCCCAGCATATATAATTCCTGAATTTCGTTTCCTTCATATTATTCTCCTGTATTTTAAGATACGGGCTTTGCCCTATGTATACATTATCATACTTTTGTAAAAAGTTAAAGCAGCGATTTCTCGCTGCTTTTTTCTTTTGTAACCCCAAAATGCCGGTTCTTACTGTTTGACGCCTAGCCTTGCTAGGTGGGCGACCTCACTTAAGCTTCTGCCTTCCACTCAATATAGGAGGCCTGACATCCGCTTAAAAATATTGGAATCCCGAATGTCAAAATGTAGGTTCAAAGTAGGTAAGAGTGTCGAACATTCCAGGAATTACAATTCATCTTATTTTTATAGCATTAGTATACACC
>NZ_JBKVCZ010000290.1:0-2036 GCF_046966825.1 Hungatella sp.
CTCCGGCGGCTACTACCCCAGCAGCTACGACGGCGCCTTCCGAGACCACGGCCCCGTCTGAAGCTCCTGCGCCAAAGCCGACAGAGAGCCAGACTGCGGCCCCTACAAAGGCCCCGGAGACGGAAGCTTCGACTACGGCGGCTTCACCGGAGAGCGGAGAGAAGGGACCTGGAGTACCAACTGGGAGTTCAGGGAATAAAGAGATTGGACCGGGCGTCTCATGACGCCTGGCGAAAGATACGACAAAGGGATTTATGCTGTGAAAACTGTCAGAGCATGAAGAAAGGACCTGTCAAAATTTGTCTCAAATTGAGGCAGATTCCGGCAGGTCCTTTCTTATGTTATCGATCGGTTCACATCATCAACAATAAAACCATTTCGATACATGTGATCACAGTCTTGGGCGTAAGTATCCTGGAGTATAAAAAAGGTCTTTGGGTCAGCCTTGAAGGCCCTGTCTCTAATGAAAACATGCAGCCTGTCTCTGGCATATCCAGCCGTTAAAACCTCAAACGTTTTGGGGTCGGCATATTTAATTGTATGCTCGCGAAAATAGACATGTTTGTCATCCATTGCGTACCCCCATTTGAGTACGGTAAAGAACAAGGGGGTATGACAGGCTTTCAGGCGCACAGCGTATGTAGTGTCAGTTGATCCCGTAAAATAATACACAAACTCACTATCTCTGCCATAACTGGCTGGAAAGACTTCGCCTTCCGGAATACCTCCGGCGTCCAGAACCTCAAAAGACTCCGGATGGGCGATTCTCCCATTTCCATAAGGGGTATATATAACTTGATGATTTCCCACATAAATAGAATTATATTTATGAAAATCTTCTGGACTGATCCCTTGCAGCAGCTTTCCTCTGCGGTAAACGTGTTTGCAATCTTTAATAAAATCGTGGTTTACAATCTCCATTGTATCAATATCAATGTTTTGGACTAGATGAAATATATTTTCGTACGATTGCTGCTTCGGCATATAGGCGACTTCACCATCACATTCCCGATAGCCCGACGGGTCTCCATTGCCATCTTTGAGAACACGAGCAAATCCCATTATTTCCTCCTAAGACGTATCCACTTTGGTGTTTTGATAAAGTATAGCACAAAACAGTACATAAATCTATTCGTTATGCAAGGTATTATGGCTGAATGTGCAGGACTGCCATCCAATGGCGGAAAACAAAGTAAGGACAAGCAAAAAGGCGCCCTGCTGAATTTGTCGTTCAGCAGGGCGCCTTTTTGTATATGCCTTTGCGATTATTCTCTTGAATACCGGGCGGACATAAATAGTATTATTCCATTGTCAAGATGCAAAGCGGCAGGTAAAAACTGCATTCATGCGGGGCGCGCCGTCTCCGGCATTATTCCCACTCAATCGTAGCCGTAGGCTTCGGGCTCAGATCATAGCACACACGGTTTACATTCTTCACTTCTTTTAAGATCCTGTCTGTAATCTTTAACAGCACGGCGTAGTCGATCTGCTCAATCGATGCGCTCATGGCGTCGATGGTGTTGACGGCGCGGAGGATGACCGGATAATCGAAGCATCTGGCGTTGTCGCGGACGCCGACGGATTTGAAATCAGGCACGACGGTGAAATACTGCCATACGGTCTTGTCCAGTCCGGCATTGGCAAATTCTTCGCGCAGGATGGCGTCGGATTCGCGGACTGCTTCCAGACGTTCTTTTGTGATGGCTCCGAGACAGCGCACGCCCAGACCAGGACCCGGGAACGGCTGGCGGTATACCATCTCTGCTGGAAGTCCCAGTTCTACGCCGCAGGCGCGGACCTCATCCTTGAACAGCTGACGCAGCGGTTCTACCAGCTGGAACTGTAAATCTTCCGGGAGACCGCCTACGTTGTGATGGGATTTGACCATCTTCGCCGTCTTGGTTCCGCTCTCCACGATATCGGGATAGATCGTTCCCTGTGCCAGGAATTCGATTCCCTCCAGTTTTCTGGCTTCTTCCTCGAAAACGCGGATAAATTCCGCACCGATAATCTTTCTTTTCTGCTCCGGATCAGCA
>NZ_JBKVCZ010000291.1:0-2028 GCF_046966825.1 Hungatella sp.
AACTACAGATTACTTATTTTTATGAAAATAAAGATATCGGCGCACAGATTCAGGAGCTCTCGGAGAAGAACTGCCAGGGAATCCTCCTGCTGGGCACGGAGATGGATGTGGAGTACTTCCAGCCATTTACCAGGCTGAAGGTACCTATGGTGGTGCTGGATACGTACTTTGAAGAGCTGGACTGTGATTCCGTCCTGATCAACAATGTGCAGGGTGCATACCTGGCCACCAACTACTTAATCGACAAGGGCCTGGGAGAGATCGGCTACCTGCGTTCCTCCTATCCCATCGGCAACTTTGAGGAGCGGGCGGATGGCTATTACAAGGCGCTGCGCCACCACGACCTCCCCACCAGCCACCCCTACGTCCACAGGCTGACGCCTTCCATGGAGGGCGCCTACACGGATATGTCGGAGATTCTCCGCGAAAAACCACCGGTTGCCCCGGCCTACTTTGCCGACAACGATCTAATCGCCGCCGGTGCCATGCGGGCCTTTAAGGAATTCGGCTACAAGATCCCGGAAGACATCTCCATCGTCGGCTTCGACGATACCCCGATCTGTGATTTCCTCGAACCGCCGCTCACGACCATGGAGGTTCCAAAGAAACGCCTCGGTGAACTGGCCGTTCTAAGACTCCTGCAGAAGATCGCGGGGGAGACGAAGGTGATGATTAAGACGGAGGTTTCGGTGAAGCTGCATGAGAGGAAGAGTGTGAAGGGTTAAATTAACGTTTAATTATTTAATAATATACAAAACAGACAGCCGCCCTTAGGAGTGATTTACCAGGCAGCTGTCTATTACATTTTTATATTGTTTTTTATACTATAATTTGCTATAATAAAATTGGTGCTGCCAATATCGGGTATGCGGCTAGCCCTCTAACAGAGGGACTGTGACCCTCTGATTACATAGAAACCTGTGCTGTTTAACCGGCTTGGGAATCCGCAAAAAGGAGGGCATTGCCAATGTTGACACTTGAAGGTCTGATCGCTGTTCTTACTCTCTTACTGACAGCTTTTGGACTTGGATATGCCATAGGAAGCAATCATAAATCACAAAAATGACCGCCCTGTCCTGAGAAAACAAGCGGTCATTTTTGATTAAACTATTTTCATGGGGCTAACCGTATATTCGGCAGCGCTTCTTTATATCATTATAATAGCATCTTTAAACATATAATGTCAATCCCAATTCACTATAATGAAAGCAAACCGGTTACAGCGTTGCAGTTCACAGCCCGGTCGTCCTCTGCTTCCCGGTCGTCCCCGGCTGGCTCATGGGCCGTTTCCAGTGACTTTGCAGGGGATTAGCAATTCTTAACGCGCAGGATTTTTCGTTCAGGGGAAATTCCCACCTGTCTGAGCGCAGCGAGTTTGGGAATTTTCCCTGGTTTTTAGAAAAATTCTGCACGTTTAGAAGTGCTTATCCCCGAAACTTGAACTGGAAACGGCCCATGAGCCAGCCGGGGACGACCGGGAAGCAGAGGACGACCGGGCTGTGAACTGTAACGTTGCAGCACAGCGATAAATTCTGCAATCCAATGCCGAAGGAGGCCCCTATGCCAATCAACCACCAGACCACCATCACCCTTAACGGAGTACCGCAGTACGTATCAATCCGGGCGGAAAGAGACCATCTGCCCCTTCTCCTCTATCTTCACGGCGGCCCCGGAGACGCCGCGCTGCCGCTGGTTCTGAAATACAACAGCGAGCTGGAGAAGCACTTTACCGTCGTCGTATGGGAGCAGCGCGGGGCAGGTAAATCCTATTACGATTTCGGAGACAGCACCGTCACCATCGCTACCTTTCTCGAGGATCTCCATGCGCTGGTGACACTCTTAACCGAACGTTACCGTCAGGAAAAGCTCTATCTCGTCGGACATTCCTGGGGAAGCGTCCTGGGGCTTACCTATACGGAGAAGCATCCGGAGAAGGTACGCGCCTATGTCGGATGCGGCCAGGTGGTAAACATGAAAAAAGCCAGCCGCACGGGCTACGAGTTCGCCGCCGCACACGCCGGTAAGAAA
>NZ_JBKVCZ010000292.1:0-2025 GCF_046966825.1 Hungatella sp.
CACACAGGACGTTCAAAGTAGCGGATTCCTTTTTCAATATGAACTATCACTTCGCCGTCGAACAGGGTCCCATCCTTCCTGATGTGGCTCGTCTTTAAATCATAATACACGTTGCCCTTTTTCCGGCTAAGCTGCCGGCATAAAACAGGGCACCACCCATCCTGGGAATAGCATATTCTGGCACATCTTTGAGGTTCATATTCCAATCTCCATTCCCGCGTCCTTTCATTAAAATACATATGATTCAAACACACGCGCCCTTTGTGGGTTTTGGAGTATTCTTCATATTTCCTGCGCTTCTCAGCCTGCCGTTCATCGTCTGCTTTCTCAATACTATTCTCGTAATCATAACATTCCTCTGTCCTATGGCAGACACATTGGCACATAATGCAGAGTCCTCCGCCCCGGGTGCCATGGAGCAGAGGGTCATTATCCGCACAGTCCGGGATATCATAGGGACACCGGATGACCGGGTTATCATTTTCATGACACCACAGGATACCCATATAACTCATATCACTGTTCACATTTTTGCCCAGAACATATTTACCGCAGCCTGTCTTGTAGATACAGTCATTGGCAATGGCTTTTTTGAAGACAAAACCGCCGCCAAGATTGTTCAGTGGATCTCCTCCGGGTAGGGTGCTGCCCTGAATCTGAACGTAATCCGGATAATGGTCTACGGAGTATCCTTCTGACAAAAGACGCTGTGTTAAAAGATTGTATTCTGCCATAGGCTCACCTTATAGACCAAGGCAGGGTCTGATGCCCAGATAATGTTCCATGCGCTCTCGCAATACATCTATGTCCATATCGTATTCCCTGGCAATACATGCCTCGCAGCAGGGATATCTGTAGGCCAATACCTTTGAGATTCTTTTATCCCAGCTATTAATCTGCTGACCGCAGTTGTTACAGGCTTCGTCCAGCCATTTTAAGCTCTTCATTTTGCAGAGCAGCCTCCTTTCATACTTAGCCGGTCTGATCCGTCATGCCGGCCCGATAGTACAAAAGAACTGACCGATGCTCATTCAAGCAGTCAGTCAGCCCTTTTATGTCGATTACCTTATTTATCTTCGCTTCCTTTTGTATAAAATACTTTAGAGGAACCGGCTCCACGTACCTGAAAGGTGTAATCTGTTCGATTTGATATCCATAGCGCCAAAATGTTTTTCTTTTTCATGCTTACCATAGATTATGTAATTCAACGGTTGTCCTCCTGGTCTTTTTACTCTGCGGCATAGCAGAAAATTTCTGTTATGCCATCCTATACCGGCGGTAATCTGTCCTACGCTGCCGAATCCTGTTTTCCATATAGAAGCTCCTCGGGTATCCACTTTCCGTCACGCAGGATACAGCCGTTGACATTATTATAGATATCCGGCGTTCTGGGCGGGTCTGCGAAGCAATCTTCTGTCAGGTAAAGCCCAAAGTGTTGATGGTAAAATGGTTCCAGAGCCATTTTTATCTGCTCATTTAAAGCAAGCGCTAACCGTTCAATTTCCTTGATATCCTGCCGTTTGAAGGCCGCGGCTGAAATCTTTGGCAGCAGCCCTGACCGGTGTATTGCGTTTTCAATAATAGGCAGAGCTTCTTTAAAATACGCCTTGCGGATACGAATTCCCTGCAAAGCCGCCTTTTGGACATAGGCAATGGTTGTTGTGCGTATTTCCTCACATAGCGCTGTATAGGGCTTGCGGTATTTTGTCTTTAATTCAGCAAGAGATACAAGTTCCCGGTTACGTTTCAATTTATCAAGCAGTGCGGACAGGGTTTTATGTATTTCCATGATATCCATAGCAGACCTCCCTTCGGTCAAGTCACTGATCTGCCTCCAGCCGTTCCGGTTCCATAAGACCGGAAAAAATCAGTTGTGTGGCGGTACAGAACCCGGATTTATAAGCCTGCTCAGCAACGGCGCTATTTCTTTTTGATTCCGCATCTAAATAGTCATAAAACAGCTTTAGTGATTTCTTGGTAAGGCTTGATATCAGCACTCTCTGTTTTATTACCACCGTGTTATTA
>NZ_JBKVCZ010000293.1:0-2001 GCF_046966825.1 Hungatella sp.
AAGCAACCGTATCAGTGTAGCCATCTGCATTGATCAGACCGTCCAGAGACTGGTTATCCAGCACGTATTTCACAACCGCGTCCGCCTGCTCGTGCCACTTCGGGCCGTCCTCCGTCATCACGTATTCGCCGTTCATGGATAAGTTGCTCTTCAGCTTTCCGTCCTTATCCACACAGTCCCAGGTAAGAGAGGTGATCTTGCCGCCCTTAATGGTAATGGCTACCTGATCCTTGTATCCGTTGCTGTCGAACTCCGGCGCCTCATAAGAGTAAGATCCGTCGTTCCAACCGGCCTTTGTTCCGGCTTCTCCGGCCGCCTGCTTCAGGCAGTCCTTTACACCGTTTACAAATCCATATAAGTTAATACTTACAGAAGCTACCGTATCGGTATAGCCTTCTTCATTGATCAGGCCGTCCAGAGACTGATGATCCAGCACGTATTGCACGACTGCATCCGCCTGCTCATACCACTTCGGGCCGTCTTCTGTCATAACGTACTGGCCATCCATGGAGAGATTGCTCTTCAGTTTTCCGTCTTTATCAACACAGTCCCAGGAAAGCGCCGTGATCTTGCCGTCCTTGATGGTCATATTCACCTGATCCTTGTATCCGTTGTCATCGAATTCAGGGGATTCATAGGAATATGTACCGTCATTCCAGCCAGCCGCTGTTTCCTCTGCCTTTGTTGTCTCTTCTTCCGCGGCTTCGCCTCTTGCTTCAGCAAGCGCCTTTTCCACCGCTTTAATGATTGCATTGCTGCTGAGTGTGGCGCCTGAAACCGCATCCATATCCAGCGTCTGTTTTCCAATAATTGCATCCGGAAGGGATGGTACTACCTGATCCAGAAGTGTCTCTTTCTCTCCCACTACATCGATCGATTCGATCGCCTTTGTGGAAACCTTAACCGTTACGGTAACGGGTCCGCCGTATCCGCGTGCAGACGCCGTGTACGTTCCCGCCGTGTAGATCGCCGGACGTGCCATATCATCAATTGCTTTGTAAAGCGGATCGGATCCGAGTATTGTTGCTCCCGCCAGAACTACCAGCGCACCCAGCCCGATCAGTCCCTTTTTCTTCGTATCCATACTGCCTTTATTCATGATCTCCTCCTGAAATGTACGATTTACTACTTTGTTTTTATTTTAACATATTCTTAACGATTCAAGCAATGCTTTTTTTAATGATTTTGATTATTTTATAAAATTTTTATAACTTCATGTATAATTCTAGAAATTGTGTTATACTATGAAGGGCAATTGCTGGAGAATTGGAAAAATATGTAGGGATTTGGTACTTTATTATGCTAATTCAACACAGTATTGCTCGAAAGTACGAAGAACAGGAAAGAAAAAGATGAGTGCAGAGAATAAACATATCGGAAAAAAGAAGAAGGAGCTCGTTCTGATCCTTGTTATTTTAGCAGTTTCCGCGCTTCTTTATGCGGGCACGCGGATTATTTTTTCAAAACCACCTATGAGAGTCGAAATTTCGGTGGATGGAACTGTGATTGAAACCCTTGATTTAAATAAAGACACAGAGCTCACCGTAGAAGGCTGGAACGGCGGGACGAACCACGTCGTCATCAAGGACGGAACGGTTCACGTCACCGAGGCCAGCTGCCCGGATAAGGTCTGTGTCAACCAGGGGACGATCCGGCGGACCGGGGAAGCCATCATCTGCCTACCCAACCGCATGATCGCCCGTATTACCGGCGGAGAATAATTTCTCCGCCTATTCTTTTGCCGCAACCTGGCGTTTTAAGTATCCAAACGCGCCGGAACGGCAGAGAACGCCGATCAGAATCGCCGCGATGGCCGTTCCGCACAGCGTGCTCATCAAAAACGGCGCCACATAGAAAAACAGGGCGACCTCTTTTCCCATAAGAATCGCCGCAACCGGATAGCAGAGCATCGCTCCGATTATACCGGTGCCGATGATCTCGGACGCATAGGCGGCGGTCAGTTTTCCGGTCCAGCGGTAGGCCAGTCCACAGAGCAGCGCC
>NZ_JBKVCZ010000294.1:0-1957 GCF_046966825.1 Hungatella sp.
CCATCGGACTGCCTCTCCTGCTGCTCGTTGTGGTCTTCGGTCTGGCCATGGTGCTTATGGTCTTTTCTATTTTCGTAGCGCTTTTCCTTAGCGGAGTAGTATTTGTGGCTGTTGGAATCGTGAGTCTCGTGGCAGGTTTCTATTTCCTTCCGTCTCAGCTGGCCAGTGGAATCTTCATACTCGGCACGGCACTGGGAGAATCGGGAGTGGGACTGCTTCTGATCTGCGCCGGATGTGCAAGCTGTAAGTATATTTACCAGGGGATGGCCGGTTTCACAAAAAGACTGTTGACGAGGGGGGACAAAAAATGAAGAAAATCATGAAGGTTACCATGGCTGTTGCGGGTGTCTGCATCGTGGCTGGTCTGGGACTGTCTCTGGCCGGATATGCCATGGGCGGAGAGCCGGGCTTCTGGATCGGCAGGAATGGGATGTATACCAACCAGCAGGCGCGGAATTTAAATGCTGAAAAGCTGGTTGAGCTTGAGAAAACAAAGATTGATCCGTTCACCTCCATGGATGTCCGGGTGAACTATAACGGTATTAAGATAAAGCCGTCAGAAGATGATTCCTACTACCTGGAATACCATCTCTATATAAGAAATAAAGAGCCTGAATACACGGTAAAGAATGGAATCCTGAGCTTTACCTGTGTTCCGGAACCGACTAACAGCGAGACATGGGGATCGGCCGGTTTCCTGGTGATAGAGGGCAGCTATGTACACGACCGGGAGGATGGCAGCGTAACGATTTACGTGCCGAAGGACACTCCCATGGATGCAGTAAAACTCTATACCAGCGACAGCAGCGTAATCTACGACGGACCGGATACCAAAACACTGGATATCAAATCGAAATACGGCAGCATCGATTTAAAGGGCATAAAGGCCGAGACGGCTTACTTTACCGCTTCCGACGGGACCATTCACTGTGACAGCGGTACGTTTACTTCTCTCGATATCATCAACAAGTATGGAGAAACGGATTTAAATAGTATTGAGGCTGACCGTCTGGATATTGATGCCTCCGACAGCCAGATTGTATTAAAGGATATCGTGTCCAGGAATATTACCGTGACTAACAAATATGGAAGCGTCAAGGGCAGCGCAGTAGTTGCGGATTCGCTGACCATGAAGCAGTCTGACGGGTCCTGCGATATCAGAATGGCTGATATAAAAAACGGAGACTTTGAAAACAAGTACGGCGACATCACTCTGGAGCTCACAGGCGCCGAGAAGGATTATAATTTTGATCTCATGATGAAGTACGGAGATATTAACTTAAACGGCAGGAATACGAGCGAAAAAGATCTGAGAGAGAATAACGGGGCGGACAAAAATATCGCTATGACAGCAAACGACGGATCGATGCGGATCCTGACAAAATAGTGGGGGGAGAATGCTACGCCAAAGAGCCTGAGGAGAGCAGGAGGGGGACGGGGGCAGACGAACAAAAGGGTTCTTGTTTCCTCGGTGGCAGGAAGTAAAGCAGAAAGACAGGAAAAAAGGGCGGATCGTGCAAACTACGGAGAACTCCTGAAGGACTTCTCCTCCGTGTCCACTTGAAATCTGGCTTGGAGGCCAGATTTCACCACCCTTTTTTCCTGTCTTTCTGCTTAACTTCCTGCGAACCTCGGAAAAGGAACCCTTTTGTTCGTCTGCCCCCGTCCCCCTCCTGCTCTCCTCAGGCTCTTTGGCTGTGTATTGGCTCCTTAAGATAAAAAACAATAGTCTTTTCCAGCGTTCTCAGTTCCCCGACGGAAGTCCATTTATGTTCCTCCACCCCTTTGTGGAGCCAAGTGCCAATGGACTTTTTCACAACCTGGCCGGAAAAGGGAGTGCGGGAGGCAGGGAGAGAAAGGTGAATGATGCAGAGGTCGGTGGGACTTAGGGAGAATAGCCGCCGGAGCAGGGGCAAAATCGCGTTTTCAGGACGCGATTTTGCGGGCACTGAGAGCG
>NZ_JBKVCZ010000295.1:0-1942 GCF_046966825.1 Hungatella sp.
CCCCTCCTGTCCTCTGACAAACTCGTAGGAATTGTACTTATTTACATAGTTTCCGCCGCCCTCTTCCCAGTAATGCCAGTGATCCGTAGTCAGATGGGTATAAATTCCGTTTGCCTTTAAAATACCCGGCATGGAATCGTCGTAAGGCTCCAGCGGTCCCCAGCTTCTGTGCAGAAAATTGTAGCGTCCCGTATGGATCTCTCTTCTCGCCGGCATACACGGAAGGCTGCCTGCGTAGCAGTTGTCAAAGGTCACGCTTCTTTCTGCCAGCCGTTTAAAATTCGGCGCTATCACGTCATCACAGCCATAGGGAGGCAGCATATGACGGTTCAGGGAATCGAACATTACCATTATCGCTTTCATATTTTTATCCTCTTTCTTCCTCATAGTATTTATTCATCATCATGCTTTCCGACACCGGCAGGCGGTGTGATATGGCGGACACCGAAGGCGAGCACGAACAGCGTCACCACGTATGGAATCATCGCCATAATCTGCGGCGGAACTCCGTACCCCTGAAAATTGATCTGTACCGCGTCGGAAAAACCGAATATCAGGGCGCAGAACAGGACCATGACCGGGTTGTACTTTGCGAGGATCATGATTGCCACCGCAATATAACCGCGTCCGGCCGACATATCCCGCACATACATATCCAGGTGGTCGATGGAAAGGTATGCGCCCCCCAATCCGGCCAGTACGCCGCAGGCAACGACTCCGATATACTTGATCCTATGTACCGCCAGCCCCACGCTGGCCGCAGCCTTCGGATTTTCCCCCACCATGCGCAGCCTCAAGCCAAATCGTGTTTTAAACAGAACCACATACTCTGCGATTACGGCAAAAAGCATAATATAGGTGATTGGAGATGCGAACACACCGGCGTTAATGGAGGCCACCTGCGGAGACGATCCCTTGTTGTCCCATAAGAGCTGCATCAACAGTGTGGTTGCCGCTACCGACAGGAGGTTGAGCCCGATTCCGCTGATTACCTGATTGACCTTATACCGTACACAGAGAACGGCGTGGGCCAGACCAAACAGCGCTCCGCCCGCCATACCGGTCAGGAGACCCGCAAAGACATTTCCCGTATAATAGGAGCCGAGAACTCCGCAAAATGCCCCCATGGTCATCATACTTTCCAGTCCCAGCGCCATGACGCCGCTTCTGACGGAAAGGACTCCGCCCAGGGCCGCCAGCACCAGCGGAACGGACATGCTGAGGGTAGATGTAACGATTGACATGAACTGATTCATCATTTCTTTCCCCCCTTACTGCCATTTTTGATTCTGAGAATTTCCTTAACGAGAAGCGGCGCTGCCACAAGCAGAATAATGAACGCCTGAATGACATCGATAAATTCTGTCGGTATTCCGGTCGTACGGTTTAAGACCATACAGCCCGCCCTCAGTGCACCGAAGATGATTCCGGAAAGGATGACGCCCAGGGGACTGTCTGCCGCCAGAGCCGCTACCGCGATTCCGTCGAAGCCGTAGCCCGAGGAGAAATCCGCAATCAGCCGGTGATCCACGCCCAGCACATGAGTTCCTCCCAGAAGACCGGCAATGGAGCCGCTGAGCACCATGGCGATGATCATAATTTTCCCGATCTTGATTCCCGCGGTCTCGGAAGCCTTCAGATTCAGCCCAACACACTTGATTTCATAACCAACCACAGTCCGTTCAAACAGAAGCTTAATCAGGACGCAGAGAACCACTGCGATGATAATCGCCGCCGTAAGCTGTGTCTTATCCACCAGCTTCGGAATCCACACCGATTCGGAAAATCTGGCCGTCTGCGCCATGCTCTTTCCCGCTTCCTTTAACGGATAGTTCACCACATATGCCACAAAATTCTGTGCTATGGTATTTAACATAACGGTCGCTATCACCTCGTTGGAGCCAAACTTTACCTTCATAAAGCCCACCAGGCCCGCATACAG
>NZ_JBKVCZ010000296.1:0-1844 GCF_046966825.1 Hungatella sp.
GCACCTCTAACTTTGTTTTCCATGAAACACCGAAATCGCCCTGCAAAACATCCGCCATGTAGTCGAAATAACGAACAAATAAGTTATTATTCAGTCCCAGTTCTTCTCTCATGGCAACAATGGCTTCCTCTGAAGCCTGCTGCCCCAGAATCATTCTTGTCGGATCTCCCGGGGAAACGGCCAGAATAAGAAATACCAGAAAGGATACACCGATCAAAACCGGTATCATCATTAAAATCCGTTTAATTACATATCTGTGCATAAACTGTTCCTCCTCTGTTCTTATGCGATGGGAACCTCTTCAAAAGCCCCTTTCGCCAGAAGCTGCTTATCCTTCATCATCAGTTTTCCCATTGCCATAACCGTATCTATATGTAAATTTTCATCAAGCAGCACCATATCGGCATGACTTCCTGGCCGCACCGTTCCCTTTTCCGGATACAGTTCCAGAGCCTTGGCTACATTGCTGGTAATCAGCTGAATAGCGGTTTCCATCGGCACATTGAAATCCACCACCAGATTGCGAATAATCTCATAGAGCGGATCCATGCCGCCCACCTTGACCGCAACTACCTGATCCCTTGCTTCATTCCATACCGGAATGCTTCCATTCGAATCAGAGCTGACTGTGAGATGTTCAATACCTGCCTTCTGCATGACATCGTACAGCTCATCTGTTTTGGATGGCTCCGCAGTAAAATCTGCCCATCCGCCCAGTTCCATAAACCGGAGCGCAGCCTTCGGATTGCAGTCCAGATGGGTTGGCCGGAAATGCTTGATCGGAAGATATGCTTCTTCAACAATTTCAATAATATCCTCCAGCTGTCTTCCACAGCCGCCCAGATGAATATGCAAAATCCCCGGCTTTCCTGAAATCAATGCTGCCATACGGATGTCTGAAGCCAGTCGGATCAATTCCTCCTTCGTCGGTCTAGAGCAGCGGTGGTCCGATATCGCCAGCTTGCAGCCCAGAATTTCCTTTATATATACAATATCCTTGCTGACAGATCCGGTGACGGTCACTGGCGGATAGACGTATGCACCGGTAAGGCAATAAGCGGTAATCCCATCCGCATTGAACTCTTTTGTCTTTGCCAGCACATTTTCCACACTCTTCGTATAACTGTCAGTTCCCAAGAGACCGACCAACGTCGTCACACCGGCCTTAATGACCGTAGATAACATCAGCTCCGGTGTGCGGCTGTTAAATCCGCCCTCCCCGCCGCCGCCGGTCACATGCACATGCTGGTCGATAAACCCGGGTACTGCGGTTTTTCCTGTCCCGTCGATTACAGTAAGTCCGGGGATCTGCGGATGTAAATCATTTCCTACGGCGGCAACGCGATCGTTCGTTACCAAGATATCCACCTTTCCCATGGGCTGTGGATCAAATAGCTTCACATTCTTCACTAAATACATTTTACTGTTCCTCCTTTTCTTCCGCTTTATTTATGCTGCTGTCTTCGTTATAGAAGTATTCGTACTCATAGGCAGGAACCGGATATCGCTGGAAAAATCCTTCAATCTGCTTAACCTTTTCATTGTGTTCCTGAAATCTTTTTTTGTTTTCCAATATATATAAGCTGGCGAGAATGTCCGTCAGAACGATCAGCGACGCAACTGAATTATGGAACACCATGTTCTTCGCGTTGCAGAATAAGGTTCTCGTTGCATTCTTTACGATTGGCGAAGACATCTTGTCGGTAAGCGCCAGGACTGTAGCGCCAATACTGGCAAGATAGCCGGAAAGCGCCACTGTCTGCGCCGCGTAGAACGGCAACGTAATCAATACGAATACATCCATTTCCCCCGCATGGGTAAGAGCATCAAGAACACAGGCATAA
>NZ_JBKVCZ010000297.1:0-1843 GCF_046966825.1 Hungatella sp.
CATGGCAGCCTCAACCTCATCCCACATCTCGGCATTTCCCAGATAATGGTCGGCTTTCTCCGGATCCCATTTGGACATGCGGTAGGTCACGTCTTCTTCCAGTCCCAGCGTCGTCAAGCAGTATTTTGCCAGGTCCACACAGCCTTTAAACTCCTCCTCCAGCTGGTCCGGTCTCACCACGAGATGGCCCTCGGAAATGGTAAACTGACGCACACGGGTCAGTCCGTGCATCTCGCCGGAATCCTCGTTGCGGAAAAGTGTGGAGGTCTCGCCGTATCTGCATGGCAGGTCGCGGTAGGACTTGGGGCTCTGTTTGTATACGTAATACTGGAATGGACAGGTCATGGGGCGCAGTGCGAACACTTCGTCGTCCTTCTCCTCGTCACCCAGCACGAACATTCCTTCTTTGTAGTGATCCCAGTGATCGGAAATCACGTATAAATCCTTTTTCGCCATCAGAGGAGTCTTCGTCCTCATATAGCCGCGTTTCTCTTCCTCATCCTCGATCCATCTCTGAAGCGTCTGGATGATCTTTGCGCCCTTCGGCATCAGTAACGGAAGGCCCTGTCCGATTACATCCACGGTAGCGAACAGCTCCAGCTCACGTCCCAGCTTGTTGTGGTCGCGGTTCTTAATATTGGCTAAGTACTCCAGATATTCGTTCAGATCTTCCTTCTTCGCAAAGGCCGTTCCGTAGACACGGGTCAGCATGGCGTTCTTCTCGCTGCCCCTCCAGTAGGCTCCTGAGGAAGAGGTCAGCTTAAAGGCCTTGATCGGCTTCGTGCTCATCAGATGAGGTCCTGCGCATAAATCCGTAAAGTCTCCCTGGCGGTAGAAGGAGATCTCCGCGTCTTCCGGTAAATCCCGGATCAGCTCCACTTTATACGGTTCCCCTTTTTCCTCCATAAATTTGATGGCTTCCTCGCGCGGAAGCGTAAAACGCTCCAGCTTTTCACCGGCCTTGATGATCTTCTTCATCTCGGCTTCAATCTTATCTAAATCATCCCTGGAAAAGGAAGGAGTCTCAAAATCATAGTAAAAACCGTTCTCAATGGACGGTCCGATAGCCAGCTTTGCCTCCGGATAGAGGTGCTTCACTGCCTGTGCCAACACATGGCTCGTCGTGTGACGGTAGGCCGCCAGTCCGGCCGGATCATGAACGGTCAGGATACTTAAGCTGCAGTCCTGCTCTACCATAGTTCTCAAATCCACTACCTTGCCGTCCACCTCGCCTGCGCATGCATTTCTCGCAAGGCCTTCGCTGATATCCGCCGCAATCTCATAAACGGACATCGCCTGTTCGTATTCTTTTACGGAACCGTCTTTTAATGTTATCTTCATCATTAAGTTTCTCCTTTTCTATCATCTTTCCCCTTTGTCAGAGGCAAAATACTCTTCGATCACCGAAAGTGTCTCTCCGATCACTTCTTCCGTATGCGCCTTCGATAAAAACATGGCTTCAAACTGTGACGGTGCGAGATGAATCCCCCGGTTCAGCATATATTTAAAATACCTGGAAAATGCTACAGTATCAGCCGTCTTCGCGCTCGTATAATCCATAACTTCCCTGTCCGTGAAAAAGAGACAGCCAAGGGATTTCACAGAATTCACGCGATATCCAATTCCATGTTTCTTTAAAATACCGCGGATTCCATCATAAAGCATGTCGCCCTTCCGGCTTAAATCCACATAAATTTCCGGATTTTCATAAAGTATTTTCAGCTGTGCCAATCCGGCAGCCATGGCGATCGGATTTCCGCTCAGAGTTCCTGCCTGGTAGACAGGCCCCGCCGGCGCCACCTTCTCCATGATTTCCCGTCTTCCGCCATATGCGCCCACAGGC
>NZ_JBKVCZ010000298.1:0-1795 GCF_046966825.1 Hungatella sp.
GACGCTGGGACTGGAAGAAGACGTGACCTACCGCATGTCCAAATGGGATCCGGAAAATGCCGACCATTATCTGGGAAATGCTGAGATGTGGGATGAAGTTGAGGCTGCCATGAGAAAGATTCTCGACGACATCGGCATCGAGTACACGGAAGAGGTGGGCGAGGCTGCCTTCTATGGCCCGAAGCTGGATATCCAGGCGAAAAATGTATACGGCAAGGAAGACACCATGATCACCATTCAGCTGGATATGTTCTTAGCCGACCGGTTCGACATGAGCTTCGTGGATAAGGACGGCACCAAGAAGCGTCCGTATATTATCCACCGCACCTCCATGGGCTGCTATGAGAGAACTCTGGCCTGGCTGATCGAGAAGTACGAAGGCGCGTTCCCGACATGGCTGTGTCCGGAACAGGTGAGAGTGCTCCCGATATCTGAAAAGTATCATGATTACGCGGAAAAGGTGGAAGCAGAGCTTAAGGCTAACGGTATTCTGGCGACTGTGGATGAGCGGGCGGAGAAGATCGGATACAAGATCAGAGAGGCGCGTCTGGCCAAGCTTCCGTACATGCTGGTCGTAGGACAGAAGGAAGAGGAGGACGGCCTTGTGTCTGTCCGCAGCCGTTTTAACGGAGATGAAGGGCAGAAGTCCCTTTCCGATTTCATCGATGCCATCAGCCGTGAAATCCGTACAAAGGAAATTAAAACAATTAATGTCGAATAGTTCCTGTCCCGCCTGCGCATAATAACTCCTGCAGAAGCGATAGAATTTAAGAATTCTCAAGGAGGGATATTCCATGACGAGATTGGACTGTAACGTGACAAATTGCCTTCACAATGCGGAAAACTGCTGCTGTAAGGCTGCGATCATCGTAGAGGGCGAGCAGGCAAAAGACACGTGTGACACGTGCTGCGGCAGCTTTGACGAGAATAAGGACGGTGCTTACCATAACCTGTTCAAGACACCTGAAAACAGGCTGGAAGTGGACTGTGAAGCGGTAAAATGTGTATACAACGAAGGCCGCCACTGTTCCGCGGATCATATCGGTATCGCCGGAGACGGTGCGAGTGAGGCCAGCCACACGGAATGTGCATCATTCAGGGAAAGATAATAGAAAATAAAAACACCGCATGGCGGGAAGCGTGTAAGCTTCTTGCCATGCGGTGTTTTTGCCTCCTAAAGGATCATGAAAAAGGTTCCGGCCGTAATAAGCAGGATTCCGATCAGTTTTTTGATGGTGATCTGCTCATGCAGGAAAAGAAAAGCCAGGATGACGGTGAGCACGATGCTGAACTTGTCTACGGGCACCACCTTGGAGGCTTCCCCCATCTGCAGCGCCTTGTAATAGCAGATCCAGGAGGCGCCGGTAGCAAGGCCGGAAAGAATCAGGAAAATCCAGCTTTTCCTGCCGATATCGGGAAGACCGTTCTGGGTGTTGGTCATGAATACGACGACCCACGCCATAATCACGACCACGACGGTCCTGACTGCGGTAGCCAGGTTGGAATTGACGCCTTCGATCCCCACTTTTGCGAGTATGGAGGTCAGGGCGGCAAAAACCGATGAGAGGAGAGCAAACAAAAACCACATGGATGAGATTCCCCCTTTAAAATGCTTCAGACCGCATCAGCAATTTCATAAAGTGCGGCGGCCATGAAGCCTGATAGAATCATTGTAAAATATTTCCCGCAAATATTCAATCCTGAAATACGTAAAATACCTGGAGCGCAGCGTTCGCGTTACAGTTCACAGCCCCGTCGTCCTCTGCTTCCCGGTCGGCCCCGGCTGGCTCATGGG
>NZ_JBKVCZ010000299.1:0-1711 GCF_046966825.1 Hungatella sp.
GTCGTATACGTAGTCATCGATGGACGCCTCCGCCTTCGTCTCCGCGGCCGTCGTATCCCCCGATGCGGATTCCGCGTTCTCTGCCTCTTCCCCTGCCGCCTTCGTTGTGTCTGCTTCTGCGGAAGCCGTCGTCTGCGGAGCCGTGTCCCTGCCAGCTCCGGACGAGCACCCGAACAGGGCTGCTGCCATACAGATTGACAGTCCGATAGATAATACTTTTTTCATGTTGCGTTCCTCCTCTTTTTGTGTGTTTGGTGGTGGCTGTACAGCCAGGTGTGTTACAGTTTGAGCAGCTTTGCTGCATTATTGTAAAAGAAATCCGGCTTTACGGATTCTTTTAAGCCGCAGTTTTCGTAAAACCTGGCTGTATCCATGATGTTGAGGATGGGATAGGCCGTGCCGAACAGCATCTGGTGCTTCATCAGCGTATTGGCCGCTTTAATATAATCCCCGCTTCCCGCTCCGGTTAATCCGTACATATCCGGAACAATGTAAATATTAGGTGAGTTAAATGCCATGGCCATCACCTCTAAATGCCATGGCCAACCTCCATGACCCACGATGATCTTTAAATCCGGAAAATGGTGCAGCACACTCCCCAGCTGGCGCACCGTGTCCGGGTCAACCACCGGCAGAAGCTTGGCACTGTAGCTCACAAACAGGGCCAGATCCTCTTTTTCGAGTTTCTCATACATGGGAAATGCGATCGGGTCATCGAAAGCATAGGGCTTCGGCTGATAGGTCGGCTCTATGCTCACTCCCCGGATATCCCACCGGTCCCTGCATCGGTCGATCTCGTAAAGAGCCTCATCCCCGTCGGTCGGATCGATGTAGGGAAAGATCATAAAACGGCCGGGATATCTCGCTGTAAGCGGAAACATTCCCTCGCTGTCCACCCCCAGATTCTTTCTTCCGGGAACGACTGAGATCTCGATGTCTGCCAGATCCATTTCTTTTACAAACTGCTCCAGATTTCCCGTGCGCTGTGATTCGGAGACGGTCATATCGAATGCGTCTGCGAGCCGTGCGAAATGCGCCTGTTCTTTCTGGAACATGGTCAGATAATTTCCGTAGGGCGGGCGTACCCTGAAATCAATTTTCTTATACACGTTTGTACTCCTATACAAATATTCATATTAATTTTGCTTTACTTAGTATATAATAAAGGAAATGAAAAGAATATGAGATTTCTCACATTTTGGTGAATTTTAGGAGGTGTGAAATGAAGAGTGCAGAGAGCACGGCCGTGACGGACAGGGTATTGAAGGAGCATGAGTTCGAGAGCCATTTTTCCTTTGATATCCGTCCTCATGTCCGTGTCACAGAGTATGAAAAGGGCGAATATATTATCCGCAACACCGATCAGTTGACGAGGCTTCTCTACCTGGTTCAGGGGACGGCGAAGCTGTATGGCTTCCATAAAAATGGCAGGCAGTCGCTGATTAATTTTTTTACGCCGTTCAGCCTCTTCGGCGTACCGGAGCTGTTTGAGGAGAACAAACGCCCCTATCCCCTGGTGGCACAGACAAAGTGCCGCTTTATCGAAATTGATACGAGGGGTTGCCGTGCCGGCCTTCTTCAGGATGCACGGTTTCTGAGATTCTGCTGCAGTATGGCGTTAAAACAGAACGTCACCCAGAATCGGAAATACATGAGTCTGACCGCCTATCCCAGCCGCAACAACTTTGCCGCCTGTCTGCTCCTTCTCCAG
>NZ_JBKVCZ010000300.1:0-1670 GCF_046966825.1 Hungatella sp.
TTTCTCACACCGTTTGCAATCACAGAGAGGCGGAAAAACTCTGACAAAGCGCATAGGATGAACAGCAGTGCCAGAATCAGCGCTATTGTAAGGGGCGTGGTGTTTCCATTTTTATTCTTAACCAGTTTCTTGATCTCTCGCATTCTGCCTCCATCACTTGTAATAAACTTCGCTCTTTCCGCTTGCTCTGGCCCTAATTTCAACCGGAAAGGATCCAAATTGAAAAAATCCCAGATTAATCTGGCAAGTCAAAGTTACTGCAATGTCGCCGTTAAGCTGGATTTTACTCCCCTCAAAGTAGTCACAATCCCAGGATATCTCCGGGTCCAGTCCTGTCTCCTCCCGTAACTCCTCGATTCTTCGATTCACACTGGTACTTCCCACGATTTCCGTCTGTCTGACAATCTCATCGGCAAAACGGTCCAATTGCTGTTTCGCCATAAAAACAGGAAACAGACTTACCGCCAGGGCTATAACCAGCATCAGGCAGAGTACTCCTACGGCGATATCAATGTACCCCTCTCCTCTTTTCTCTCTCAAAACATTTCTCATATTCCCTCCTCTAAAACATACCAGACATAGTTCCTAAAATCTGATACGCCATAACGCCCATATAGATCATCAGCATACAAGCCAACAGCATGAAAGAATATCTCCGGATTTTAGGCGGCCGTTCCAACGCCAGCTTCTTTAAACGCTGGATTTCCAGTTGCTTCATGTCGTGGCCCAGCATTTGGAAATAAGCCACACCGTCGTCTCCACGTATTACTCCAATCAGTCCTCGAACCACATCGGAAACCATAGCGCTTGACACCCTGGACTCCATTCTGGTAAGCGCGGCCTCATAACTTCCGGTCCGCATATCCGCAGTTGTAACAAACAGTTCTCTTTTCAGGGCAGGACCTGCATTTTTCTGATACGTCTCCAGCATCGATAGCACATCACGGCTGGCAACCAGCTCCTGTGTGATTGTAGCCACAAACCTTGGTAATTCATATTCAATGGCCTCACGGCTGGCCCTCACAGTCTTTTCTGCTCTGCCGGTTTCAGAGAAGAGAACGCCAATTCCCATAATAAAAAAGGCCGGTGCAAATATGGGTATCACAGCCAGGCACGGCAGCGCTCCTAAAAATACCAGTCCGGACTTAACGTATGCCTGTGCCAGATATACTTCCGGCGTCTCCTTAATCCCTGCTGAATGCAGAACCATAACAAATTTTCGTCTTTTATAAGCATCCAAAGGCATAAAAGGAGACAGCTTCACAGCCAGTTCCATGATGGCTGCATCCGAATTTTTCGCCTTTTTCTTTTGTCGCCCCACAGATAAAATGGCTCTCCTGGCTCGAAAGGTAGGAATCTTCAATAAATGCGCCAGGATCAAATAATTTCCCATAGAAAAACTCAAGGCAAATAATAGTAAAATAAAATAATGCATCGAAACCTCCTGTTATCGCTTATACTCGATGGGCTTTGTATGCTTCACAACAGCGGCAAGGGAGAAAAAAATTACGCCCCCGCTGATGGCCAGAAGCATTTTTCCAAAGGCTGTGAACATCAGAGTTTTATACCACTCCTGGTTTAGAAAATACAAAAGCGGAATACTTCCCAAAACTAAAATCACCATAGTGATGTATTCCTTCACAGGCTCATAAATCAGTAAATCAAGTTCT
>NZ_JBKVCZ010000301.1:0-1655 GCF_046966825.1 Hungatella sp.
CAATGATGCTCCCTTGTCTCCCTTGTGGAACGGGCAGTGGATGAACCCCGCCCGATTTACATGGAACCCATATCTTTCCACAATTTCCCTCATGCTGTATGAATGTTTAATCTCTTCTCTATTCATGTCTTTTGCTCAATAACTCAATAATTTTCTTTCCGGTATCATTCTTCTCACAGAATTCAAACCTCACGTTATACCGGTCCCTAATCGTGCAAAGGGACTTGTATAGCTGATTCCCATCGACTGCTTTAGAAGATGCTACAGCACCTCTCCTTCTTTCCGTTCGCAGTGCCGCCATTACTTCATGTTTTCTTGGATTTTCCAAAAATACATCCTCGATGCTTTGATATCCTTCCTGCTCAATCAGTATGATCAACATATTCCCGCATCCATAGCCTTAAGCAGCTCCTTTTAAATCTTTCGTGCTGCTGGCAGACATTTCCGCACAACTCTTGGAGATTTTGCTTTCTGTCGATTATGAGCCGGGGATTGTCCAAAACATGTAATCCCCAACTAATAATTTGCTGGAAAAATGCTTAACTCCATTATCATCAAAGTCTTCCACGATCTTCAGATCGCCCCTTGCTTTTCCCTACTGTCAATCTGTATATCCATCTGTCTCACTCCTAATTAAACGGTAACTCTTCATCGATGCCATCCGGAATATTCATAAATCCATCAGGTCCGACCGGCGGCGCTGCTGCGGATGCTCCGTTATTATCCTTGTATGCCTTTGTTTCGATTTCCGCAGGATATCAGCGTCTTTTACTCTTCTGCGCTTCTGAACCAGCGGAGCTGATGCTTTGCAATGTTCCTTCCATTGTAATAATCATTTACAACGCCAAATACTGCTCCAGCCAGCTTGTTTTTAAAACATTCCGCAAATCCATCGCCCCAGTTCACCGTGAACCCCGGATTCGACTTCTCAACGGACGTGATAAATGTCTTGAAAGATTTACTGCAGTCGCCATTTTGATCCTCGGTTAAAATATATGTAGTTCCATTTGCCGGCCATTTCTTATCCGGTCTGATATCATCGCGAAATGCTTTTTCGAAATATCCAGGCAGGCTATCGTTTTTTGCGAAGTCGAAAGACACCCTAATCATGTCTTTATTTGTCTTCGATTTCATTTCCAGAACTTCCTTGATGATCAAGATATGTCCTCCAAGCTCTACCGGCGTAAATTCTCCCTGTACCTGTGTGTTGTCAAAATTATTTGGTTTCTGCATTGTTTTCTTCTCCTTTTCCTAATCCGTAGTATTCTCTAATTTTCTTATCGACCAACAGCAGGTCATTATCTATTGTTAAATCCTCAAACATTCCGATCGGAGATTTGCTTACTGCTCCTTGGCTTGCTTGGGTGACAAACAAATGCTTTCCGCCTTCCTCGATGCATCTAAGTACTATCGTAAACATTCCTTCGATGCAAACTTTTTCATCGAGTAGTTTCCCGATGGTTTTTGGCTTCACTTCCCCTGCTTCATCTTTTTCTTCGTGCATGATAATATACACGATTTTATTCTCTGGCACTTTTGTTACAATAAACTGGATTAAGTTCCAGAAATAGTCTCCAATGTCGTTGTACAGGGAGAATACCCCATTTCCTTTTCCAGCTGAGCTGTGTCCCCTCATAAAATGATTTGTTATTAGA
>NZ_JBKVCZ010000302.1:0-1549 GCF_046966825.1 Hungatella sp.
ACTTAAGACATCGAATTTATTTTCGCCAAATCTCCATTTTCAGTTGACAAAAGAATTGACTTGTGATAAAGTTGAAAGATAATTTTTAAGCCCATTTGAAAGCAGGGAAATATTATACTATTCACTCGCTAAGATTGCAAGATATTTTTTTCAAAATCGCTTGATTTTTTTCCCTAAAATACTATAATAAAAGTGTGGAAACCCTAAAGACGGTTGCCACAGTACATAAGCTACTCCATACATAGCCGGGGTGTCAGCCCCAACCACGCAGTGAGCCTTCTGTTTGCGGCAGACGGCTCACTTCTTTTTGTCTCGGAATTTATCCCACACCTGGATAATGATCCAGATGATAGAAACGATCCAAAACAAATTTTGAAGAGTTATGTATATCACCTCCCCAGGAAAATTTCCCGCGAGGGCTCTATACACGCCTCCATTCCGCACTCGCGGGATGTCAGGCAACCGTCCTTTTAACCGTCGCTGTCTCTATCTATTGCGACAGCGGGTTTCCACGTTATCATTATATACTCCATTTTTCCCGCTGTCAAATTCTGTCGATATAATTTTTACAGAAATTCTTTTTTCAAAATCTCCGCTATCTCAATATAAAGTTTTCAAGGTACAAACCGGAGAACTATCCGAATTTCTTTTGAGCAGATCTAGCCCAATTTCTGAAGAAAAGCTGTGCTTTCAAACGCTCGTTTTCAATCTCTTGACTTGATTCCAGCTTTGTCTTTTCTTCTCCTCTCATGGGATACGGCTCTGTTCTATAGGGAATAGGCTTCGTGCCCTTCTTTGCAAAGGCGTGGAGAACTGGCGCTACATCACAGAAGGCTTCATAAATGTACATTCCCATCATGTGGGCTGCCGCATTTGTCCTTCTTCGATTAAGCTTATCTGCCTCACGGAATCCCTCTACCATCCATACATCGCCATACCAATACTGTTCCCAAGTCATGCCGATGGACAGATAGTAGGGGCACTCCGCTTCAAATAGATCCGTGAAGGACTGTGGGCCTTTTACAGCTCCACAGTCACCTTCGCGTTTTTTACTGCATCCTCATCAGTGGCGATAAGATGTGTAAGAGCGGCCTGATTGTAAAGCTGCATCAGCCTCTCCAGCAGGGCAGTTGTCATACCTCCCATACCTTCCAGAAGATCATCGGTCTGGGACCGGGCCACATTCTTATGGTTCTTTCGGAACGCATAGTAGAACAGCTCCGGGATTCTGGTCACGGGGAAAACCGTCAGTTCGTCAACCTTGAATCCACGGTTCTCCGCAAACTTTACGCTCTCTCGAGTGAAGTCCAGTTCATAAACCGTTCCAGTATCATGGTCAGTTACACGGACAGGATTAACTCGGTCCTTCATATCAATAATCTTATCGCTCATGCCTTTTCCTCCTTAAACTTCTACAGTCTTACTTCTCGCGGACTTGAGACTCATGGCCTCCAGATCAGTAGGCTTCGCCGCCCACTGAGGCGCGCCGGTCGGGGTGATATAAAGGGTCGTCTCCAGGACAGCGGAGACTTCCATAGAAGGCATACCC
>NZ_JBKVCZ010000303.1:0-1521 GCF_046966825.1 Hungatella sp.
CACCTACTACCTGAACCGCCTGAGCGACTGGGGGCTGTATTTCCGGCAGTGCAAGGTGTGCGGAAAATTCTTCCTGGCAAAGAGCCTCCGGTACGAATTGTGCAGCGACAAATGCCGGAAGAAGCAGGCGCTCCAGAATAAACGGGAGTTTGACGAACGGGCCAGGGAGAATGATTACGACCACCAGTACAAGAACGAATGCCAGGGCTGGCGTAATGTCATCAACAAAGCGAAGAAAACGCCCGGTTTCCCAGCCGACCGTCTGGCCCGGATGCAGGAAGCCTTTGAGGGCTTCAAGAAGGAGGCCCTACGGAGGAAAGCCCTGGTCAAAAACAAAGAATCCAGCCCCGAAGAATTCCGAAACTGGATCATCATGCAGAAAAACCTCCTGCTGGATATAATGGATGGCTCTTGACTGTCACAGGGGTGGTACAATTTTGTACCGCCCCCAATCGCCATGAAAAGGGCCGCCTAACCTCTGCGATTAGACGGCCCGGAGCCATTCATAAACTTCTATATCCTGTTGTTATGATTTTTATCTGACTGTTTTCATCAGCTTTTTCATAAATTTCCAAAGCCGGATTCCGTCTTTCAGTCCCAGCCGGTAAAAGAAACATTCACTCTCTGCGCCGGTATCGAAGATAGAATCACAATAATGCCGCACAGCGTTTTTCTGTTCCTCGGACAATGCGCTGATTGCTTCCTCATACTCAGTTTCCAGCCGAATAAAATCCTCTTTCTTTTCCTTGCCGGTTTCTTCCTCCCGCCACTTACTATACTGGCTCTGCATCCGCTCCTGGATTATCAGATCGACCAGCTTTTCAATATCCGTACCCATAAGCAGCCCTCCTATGCCGCCGGATATAATTCCGGTATGTCTCCAGGACGGAATCAGACACGCCGCTCTTGTAAACCTTGCGGATGTCGGAGATTTCCTCCCCTTTCAGCAGTTTCAGCCATTCCAACAGGTCAGCCCTGCCATTAGCAAAGTTACAGCAGCGCCCATCGGCGTATTCGATGCGGTATCTCATAGACAAGCACCTCCCCTAAAGATAGATCATCTCAGACCGGATAATTTCCTCAGCCCGGTTACAGATGCTGTTCATAGCCTGCACCCAGCCGAGCCAGTCCAGACACTTCAAATCTTCCGTGACATATTCGGCAGCCTTCATCTGTCTGACAATGACTTCAAACCGGGTCTGGGCCTGTTCGTCCAGATCAGCGAGATACGTCCATAGGTTCCCCGACAAAAGTAATTCGGCATACTGGCCGGGGCGATGTCCTTTGAGATATGCCTGGTGCATCCGGCCCCACCGCCCAATGGAACGGCTTTCTTCTGGCATTTTTAAGGCGGGTATGTAATAATCACCAACCAGAACATAATCCAGGCCGTTGCTGTCATCGTGGATACGTTTCCTTAATTTCTCCATAGCGACCTCCTGTATTCGATTTTATACGAATCCAGTTGATCGTGTCCCTGTTCTGCTTAATTCAAGGCAACTGAACTCGTCACCATGAATT